>NZ_BAAHXB010000120.1:0-16829 GCF_054657215.1 Endothiovibrio diazotrophicus | reverse complement strand
TCCCGGAAGCGCCAGGCCCGCGTTGCGGCGCTTGCCAAGGGATCACCATTGGCTGCGCACCGCGCCTTGTCCTGGCACTTCCGGGGGGCGCTGATGGCCGATTTGTGGGTAAGAGGCAGGCCTAGCCCTGCCGCGGCAGCGGCGCTGGACGCGGTGGAGACGGCGCGGTTACGCCGCCTTGCCGAACCGCTCCTTGGCCTCCCGGGCTGCCCGCGCCTCTGCCACCGGGTAGGCCTTCCCGGACCACAGCACGCTATAGGCGATCTCCTCGTTGCCGTTCTCACACAGCTCCAGCACCTGCCGGAACAGCGGTTGGAAGGTGTCGCTGCGGTGGGAGGCCTCGTGCTCCTCGAAACTGCGCCAGAAAGTGATGATCAACGCCTCCCGTCCACTCAGCCCACTCGCCACCGCCTGGCCGACGGTGGACCCCTCGTTGGAGACCTGGCCACTGTTCAGCGCAACGAAACCGCCGACGAAGCCGGTCTCCGAGTGGTAGGTCTTGACGTTCTCGCAGAGCAGCGCCACCCGCTCCTCCAGGTCGTCAACGGTATAACCCACCTTGAGGATGACTCGATTGACGGTGACCACCCCGTCCATCGGGAAACCGGGAATCAGTCCGGACATCACACACCTCCCGGGCACTCGCCCGCATATGTTAGATGTCTCTAATATATAATCCAGACCAATTTAATCAAGATTTATTTTATTGGGGTATTTGGCGATTCATGGCTGCCTCCGCCAGCACAACGTCCGGTTGTTGGCCGGCATCTCGAAATTCTCCAGCAACGCCATGCCGGCAGCGTGGGCCAGCCGATCGAGCGCTTCGAAATCACGGATGCCACTCAACGGATCCCGCTCCTTGAGCCACCGGTCGAAGCGGGCGTTGCTCTCGGCGGTGTAGTCGCCGCCGAAATTGAAGGGCCCATAGAGGGCGAACAACCCACCGGGAGGGAGCAGCCGGCCGACCCCGGCGAACATCGCCTCCACCATCGGCCAGTGCATGATGTGGGCGGTGTTGGCGGAGTAGACCGCGTCCACCGCCAACGCCGGCCAGGAGTCCTCCAGCACGTCCAGCGCGACCGGCTCTCGCAGGTTCGGCAGCGCCGCCTCGTCGAGCCACAGCCGGATCCCGCGGTGGTTGTCCCGCCGGTCGCTGGTGTGCCAGAGCAGATGGGGCATCCGCTCGGCGAAAAAGACCGCGTGCTGACCGGTACCGCTGCCGATCTCCAGCACCGCCGAACGGTCGGCGAACAGCGGCCCGATCACCGCCAGGATCGGCTCGCGATTCTGGTCGCACGATTCGGAGTAGGGTTTCATTGGTTTGGCTCCTTGGGAGAGGGGTCTACCGAGCGGTACGGCGAGGAGGAGGCGAGGCGGGTCATCTGGTCGGCAACGGCCGCCCGCTCACGTTCGCAGAAGTCGGCGATTGCCGGGCGCAGCCGTTCGTCCGCCAGCCAGTGGGCGGAGCGGGTGAGGGTGGGGAGAAAGCCGCGGGGGATCTTGTGCTCGCCCTGGGCGCCGGGCTCAAACCGTTTCATGCCCTGCTCGATGCAGTAGTCGATTCCCTGGTAGTAACACGCCTCGAAGTGGAGGCAGTCGACCTCCTCGATGCAGCCCCAGTGGCGGCCGTAGAGGGTATCGGAGCCGCGATACATCAGGGCGCCCGCGACACATTCACCCTGCGCATCGTCGGCCAGCACCAGCACCACCGCCTCCGGCATCCGCTCGGCCACTTCGCGGAAAAAGCCGAGATTGAAGGTGGCAATCCCCCACTTGGTCTCGAAGGTACGATCGTAGAAGCGGGCGAAATGGCGCCAGTCCGCCTCGCCGGCACTGAACCCGTCGAGGCGGCGCAGGCGCACCCCCGCCTCCGCCACCCGCCGCCGCTCGCGACGGATGTTCTTGCGCTTCTTCGCACTGAGGGCGTCGAGGAACTGATCGAACCCGCGGTAGCCACGGTTCTCCCAGTGGTACTGGCAATCATGGCGCACCAGCCACCCCTGCGCCTCCATGACCGCCTGTTCCGTCCCCTCGGCGAAGAGGCAGTGGACGCCGCTGGCCGCGTTGGCCCCGGCCAGCTCCCGCGCTGCGGCCAGCAGCAGCGGCCACACCGCCCCTTCGCGACCGGGGGCGGCGAGCAGCCGTCGGCCGGTGGCCGGGGTGTAGGGGATGGCGCTCACCAGCTTGGGGAAGTAGTCCATGCCGAGACGCCGGTACGCCTCCGCCCAGGCGTGGTCGAAGACGAACTCGCCGTAGGAGTTCTCCTTCTCGTAGAGGGGCATCGCGCCGATCAACCGCTCGCCGTCCCACACCGCCAGATGACACGGCCGCCAGCCGAAGGTCTCGCCGACGCAACCGTGGCGCTCCATGGCGGCAAGGAATTCATGGCGCAAAAAGGGGTTGTCCACCCCGGCCAGGGCGTTCCACGCCTCGGCGGGGATCGCGTCGATATGCGGCTCGATCTGGACCTGCAGACTCATTCGCCGAGGATGGGGCCGGCGCACCCGCAGATCAACACTACGAACCGAGGGGAATCAGCGACCCTTCAGCTCCGCCGCCACTTCGGCGGCGCTGGCGTGATGGAGGTCCTTGCCGTGGACCAGGAACACCACGTGCTCGCAGATGTTGGTGGCGTGGTCGCCGATGCGCACCAGGGTACGGGCGATGCGCATCAGTTCCAGGGTCGGGGTGATGCGGCGGGCGTCGTTCACCATGCCGTCCATCAAGCCACGCATCACTTCTTCGTGATCGCTGTCGATCGCCTCGTCCTGGCGGGCCATGGTCACCAGCCGTTCGGCGTCTAGGCGGGCGAAGGCGTCGACCGCGCCAACGACCATCTCCCGCACCGTCGCCCAGATCGCCTCCACCCGGGAGGTGTCGCCATCCCCGCCCCACTCGGCGGCGAGACGCATCGCCGCCTTCGCCACCTCCATCGCGCGATCGCCCATCCGCTCGAGGTCGTTGATGGTCTTGATCGAGCCGATGATGAAGCGCAGGTCACCGGCGGCGGGCTGGTGCATGGCGATCATCTCCATGCACATGCGGTCGATCCCCATCTCCCGGGCATCCACCTCCCCCTCGCGATCGATCACCTCGCGGGCGAGATTCGCATCGCCCTTGATCACCGCCGTCACCGCATTCTCCACCTGCTCGGCGACCAACTGCCCCATATGCACCACCTGATTGCGCAGCGCCTCCAGGTCATCATCCAGCTTGTGGGATATGTGGGGGGTAATACCAGTAGAACTCACGCGAACCTCCTCATGACGTTGGGGCACCCGCCCCGCGCCGCGCCGCCGGCGCGAAGTGACGGAATTTCGTCGGTTCCCGCCGAGGGGCGGCGACGAGTCGGTGGCTTAATGTAGCAGAAACCGGAACGAATTCGTTTACAGACTGAAATAACAAGGATTTTCCTGTACTGGCACGCTCTTCGCTTTAGTAGTCCCGAAACCGAATCCATCGAGGCCAGCACCATGTACGCCCAGTCCTACGCCGAACTGACCGACCTCCACGCCGCCGAACTGCCCCGCCCGGTCTTCGGGCTGGAGGGTGACGAGCTGGCCAGCCACGCGCTGCGGCTGATGAGTTCGCTGCAGACCACCCTCAACCCCAGCCACCTCTGCGGCCTGTTCGCCGAGACCCTCGGTGAGGCAGTCCCCTTCGACGCCTGGGCCTACCGGTTCGACCAGGAGGGGCTGAAAGAGGGGCGCGGGGTGCTCGCCGGCGATCGTCTCGGCTACGAGCTGCGGATGGGCGAGGAGCGGCTGGGCGAGCTGGCCCTCTACCGCCGCGGTCGCTTCAGCGAGGAGGAGGCCGCGGCGGTCGACTCGCTGATCTGGTGTCTGATCCATCCCCTGCGCAACGCGCTCCAGCACCGCCAGGCGCTGCACACCGCCTACCGCGACCCGCTCACCGGCGCCTACAACCGCCGCGCCTTCGACGACCACCTGGCCCATGAGGTGGCCGCCGCCCGGCGCAACGGCACCCCGCTGTCGCTGGTGGTGATCGACATCGACCACTTCAAGGCGGTCAACGACCACTTCGGCCACCTCGCCGGCGACCGCGCGCTGCAGTCGCTGGCGCACACCGCCGACGACACCATGCGCGGCGCCGACCAGCTCTACCGCTACGGTGGCGAGGAGTTCGTGCTGCTGCTCAACAACACCGACATCGACGGCGCCCGCCACTTCGCCGAGCGGCTGCGCCATGAGCTGGAGTGGCGCGAGCATGACGTCGGCGAGGGCACCCTGAAGATGACCGCCAGCTTCGGCGTCGCCACCCTGGAGGCGGACGAGGACGGCCAAGCCCTCTTCGCCAAGGCCGACGGCGCCCTCTACCGCGCCAAGCATGGCGGCCGCAACCGGGTGGAGGGATAAACCACGAAGCGGGTATCGGCGTTGGGCCGGGGCACGAAATCACGCCCACCAAGACTGACTGCCGAAGCCTCTCCAAGCCCTCCGTATTAAAAATCACCGCCAATCAAGAACCGCAACGCGCAGGAGCACAAAAAAGGCCGGGAGAACCCCGGCCTTTTTCCTATCCGACGACCCTTCTCGGTCAATCGAGCTGCGAGACGTCGCGCACCGCGCCGCGGGCCGCCGAGGTGGTCAGCGCGGCATAGGCCCTGAGGGCAGCGGTGACCACCCGCTCACGGGGCGCCGCCGGCTTCCACGCATCCCGGCCCTTGGCCTCCATCGCCTCGCGCCGGCGCGCCAGCTCCTCGTCACTCACCGCGACGCGGATGGTGCGGTTGGGGATATCGATCTCGACGGTGTCCCCTGCCTCGACCAGCCCGATCGTTCCCCCCTCGGCCGCCTCCGGCGAGACGTGGCCGATGGAGAGCCCCGAGGTGCCGCCGGAGAAGCGGCCGTCGGTGATCAGCGCGCACGCCTTGCCCAGCCCCTTCGATTTCAGGTAGCTGGTGGGGTAGAGCATCTCCTGCATCCCCGGTCCGCCACGCGGCCCCTCGTAGCGGATGATCACCACGTCGCCCGCCTGCACCACATCATTGAGGATGCCGGCCACCGCCGCGTCCTGGGACTCGAAGATACGCGCCGGTCCACTGAACTTGAGGATCGACGCGTCCACCCCGGCGGTCTTCACGATGCAGCCGTCGAGCGCCAGATTGCCGTAGAGCACGGCGAGGCCGCCATCGCGGCTGTAGGCGTGCTCCAGGTCGCGGATGCAACCGTTGGCGCGGTCGTCGTCCAGCGACGGGTAGCGCTTGTCCTGGCTGAAGGCGACGGTGGTCGGCACCCCGCCGGGGGCGGCCATGTAGAAGGTCTTGCGCTTGGGGTCCTCGGTGCGCTGGATATCCCACAGGGCCAGCGCCTCGGCCAGCGAGGCGGTATGCACCATCGGCACCCCGGTGTTGAGCAGCCCGGCGCGATCCAGCTCGCCGAGGATGCCCATCACCCCGCCGGCGCGGTGGACGTCCTCCATGTGATAGAGCTGGGTGCTCGGCGCCACCTTGGCGAGGTGGGGCACCCTGCGCGAGAGGCGGTCGATGTCCTGCATGGTGAAGTCCACCTCCGCCTCCCGGGCGGCGGCCAGCAGGTGGAGCACGGTGTTGGTGGAGCCGCCCATGGCGATATCCAGGCACATCGCGTTCTCGAACGCCTCGAACGAGGCGATGGTGCGCGGCAGCACCGAGCCGTCCTCGCGCTCGTACCACGCCCGCGCCATGGCGACGATCAGGTGGCCCGCCTCCTTGAACAGCCGCTCGCGGTCGGCGTGGGTCGCCACCAGCGAGCCGTTGCCCGGCAGACTCAACCCCAGCGCCTCGGTGAGGCAGTTCATCGAGTTGGCGGTGAACATCCCCGAGCACGAGCCGCAGGTGGGACAGGCGGAGCGCTCCAGGGTCTCCACCGTCTCGTCATCCTCCGCAGGATTGGCGGCGGCGATCATCGCATCCACCAGGTCGAGCGCGGTCTCCTCGCCGTGGACCACCGCCTTGCCCGCCTCCATCGGCCCGCCGGAGACGAACACCGTGGGGATGTTCAGGCGCAGCGCGGCCATCAGCATGCCGGGGGTGATCTTGTCGCAGTTGGAGATGCAGACCAGCGCATCGGCGGTGTGGGCGTTGCACATGTACTCGACGCTGTCGGCGATCAGGTCCCGCGAGGGGAGCGAGTAGAGCATCCCGTCGTGGCCCATGGCGATGCCGTCGTCGATGGCGATGGTGTTGAACTCCTTGGCCACCCCGCCGGCCATCTCGATCGAGCGGGCGACCAATTGACCCATATCCTTCAGATGGACGTGTCCGGGGACGAACTGGGTGAAGGAGTTGGCCACCGCGACGATCGGCTTGTTCCCGAAATCTTCGTCCTTCATGCCGGTGGCGCGCCACAGCGAGCGCGCACCGGCCATGTTGCGGCCTTGGGTGGAGGTGTGGGAGCGGTACTTGGGCATGACGGAACCCCTATCGGAATGGCGTGTCGGGAAAGCCGATAGGATACCCCAAGCCGTCCAAGGCGTCGCAGTACCAACAAGCAAAAAGACGACGCCCCCCTTCACCTGTATCTCTCACCAACGTCCGCAGCAGAACGTTGGTGAGAAATTCAGGTTAATGGTCCGCCTGGAAGATGATGCCGCTGAGCGTCACCCAGCCACTCCCCGCATGAACGATCACGTCGCCGTCGGAGGCCTGCACGCCGTTCATCCCGTTGACATCCACTCGCCCGAACATGAAGGCGCCGTTGAAGGCAACGGTCGGAAAGACCTCGTTCTTGGCGGGACGGTACCCGGGCGGAAGATTGAAGATGACGCCGGTACCGTTCTTCACCAGTCCGCGCAGGTGAACGAATCCTTCGCCGTCCTTGCGATAGGCCACCGTGGCATAATCGTTGCCGTCGTAACCGTAGTTGACCCAGCCATTGAGCAACGGTGGCTCGGCCCACGCCGATCCAACCGATGAGACACCGGGCACGTCGTGGACATCGACCCAGGTCGCCTGCTTGCCGGCGCGGATCGACGTCCCGCTCTCGCAATGGACCAGGAATTCGACGTAGTCTCCTGCGTTCAGCTTGGCATCCAGCGACAGCACCGTGCTCTGATTGTGATTCGCCGCATAGCTGACGTCGTGCTCCCGGCCCAACAGCTCCGTCCCGTTCTTGCGGATGGCAATCTCCGCCACATGACCGCTGTCCACAGCGGCGAAAAAAGCCCCGAAATCGAAGTGGTAGACACCGTTCGCGGCAACCACATATCGCCCGTTCGACGTATCGAAATCCCCCTTGTCGTCGTACACCACCTGGTCGAAAGGCAGGGCCAACTGCGCCCCCGGAGGTAGCCAGAACTCGGACGATATCGTCACCTTGGCGGGGCGCGAACCGCCACCACCGCCCGCCGCCGCTGCGCCGGAGGCGTCCGCGCAAACCCACGCACCGCCGTCGTAACGGGCGACCTGGTCGGTGGTGCACTGCAGAGAGGCCAAGGTGTCGACCGGCGCCTGCCGGTCGCAAACCACCTGAGCCCCGCTCCCCCGACACCACCGATCGGCGATCACCGCCCCCACCTTCGGATCGCTCTCCACGGTGAGACCCACGTCATCCACACCATCGGCGAAGCCGGCCGGGATCCCCGCCACCTCTCCCCACGACACACCGTCCTTGAGCGTGGCGGGCACCGTCGGATCCGTTTCAGTGACGATCCCCACGTCATCCACGCCGTCGGCAAAACCGGCCGGCATATCCCCGACTTCCGACCAGACCACCCCGTCCTTGACCTCCGGCGCCACCGTGGGATCGGTCTCATTCACCACCGTATCGGCCACATCGGCATGATCGGAGTGGAAGCTGTACGCCACTGAGCCGATCCGCTGCCGGGGTACCATCGGCGCATCCCCCGCCACCTGAACCTCGAGCCAATAGTCGCCACCGGTAAAGAGCGTCGAAAACGGCGGCGTGGTGCCGTCACCCAGAAGCACGTTGAACAGCCCGCGCTTCACGTCGACGAAATCGTGACTCTCCACCCACAGCGGGGTGCCGCCCACCGCAACATCGTAGATCACGAACGTAATGCTGTATTGCCCAGACAGCGGGACCCCCGACACATCGCTCAGCTTGCCTTGAAAATTGATTACCGCCGGCGCCTGAGCCCAAGCGGTGGTGGGGTTCGCGGCGCCGATGAGCAGACTCAATACGGCGACGATACGAATCACTTTCCCGATGTTATTCATTTTCCTGGAGTCTCCCTGATACATCCCTTTTCCCGATCCGGCGGCTCACGCCGGATAAAGCGGTAGAAGTTCCGCGAATGCCCTCTTGACGGCCATGACCGCCCCTTCGAAATCACCGTCCTGGATCGCCTGGTCGGCGATCTGCATCCAGCCGGTGGCGGCGACAATCCCGAGCACCCCCTCGCCCAAACTGCCCTTCAACCAGGCGAGTTCCTCGAGGACCGTTTCGTAGAGAGACGCAGCAAGTGGGTATTGATGGGCGGCGGTGAGGGCGGGATCGCTCTTGTCGAGCTTCTTGATCGCGTTGAGGATCTGATTGATGGCCGCAGCCAACAGTGCTGGATCTCCCGTGCTCTGCCACTGCCCCAGCTTGGCAGTGGCCAGCGCCAGACGGTCGATGGCCTGTCCGACCGCGCGGGTGTTGAGTCCTGTCGGCGGCGCAGCAAGTAACGTGGAAAAGGCATCCGCGACCGCGCCGAGCAAGCTCAGATCGAGGGGGCCCGCCGCGTCGGCGCCATACAGGAAGCCCGCCTGGAGGCGCGCAGAAGCGGACGACTCACCTGCCGGTGTCGACTGCCCCGACACCGCCGTCAGCTCATGGCCGAACGAAATGCCATCCCCTCCGGACATGCTGAAGGCACTATCATCGAGGCGGTAGAGGCCTCCGGCCGATGGGGACGCTGCGGCCGAAAAGACGGAGAGCAAGGCGCAAAGCGGCGCCACGAACCGTGCATATCCCTTGAGCATCACCATCAAGTTCCCTCGAATGGTCCGGCGGCAGCGCCGGAATTCCGTGCCCCCTCGAGCAGCGCCACAACTCATGAAGCGAAATCCTCACATGAACTACGCTAACAGCCAACTCCGAAACGACCCACTCCGTGCAACCGGGTGACGGCATTGGCCGTCACGACGCCCCGTCGTCGGCACACCCTACGGACCTCCCTACATCCACGAACGCTCGCGGCAACTACCCCTTGGCACCCTTGGCCCCGCTGCCGGTGAAGCCGTCGAGGACGTTGGTCTCCTGGCTGAATTGCAACCGCCCCTTCTCGCGATGGCGCTTCAGCGCCAGCTGGATCATCTCGTCGAGCAACTGGGCGAAGGACTTGCCGGCATGCTCCCACAGGTAGAAGGAGAGGGAGCCGGGGATGGTGTTGATCTCGTTGGCGTAGGGTTGTCCGTGCTGATCGAGCAGGAAGTCCACCCGGGCGACGCCGGCGCAGTCGAGGGCGCGGAACGCCGCCACCGCCAACCGTTTGATCTCGGCCTCCAGCTCGGCGGGGATCTCGGCGGGGACGACGCGCTTGAGCGAGGCCATGCCACCCCCCTTGGCGCCGCTCGCTCCCTTGCCCCCCCCGCCCTTGGCGGCACCCTTGCCGCCACCACTCATGTACTTGTCCTGGAAGCTGAGGATGGCGTCCGCCGACAGCGGCTCCTCGCAGACCGAGGTCTCCACCCCATCGCGGTCGCCGAGCAGCGCGCAGTTGATCTCCCGCAGCGGCTCCACCGCCGGTTCCACCAGCACCTTGGCGGTGAACTCCAGAGCCAGGTCCACCGCTTCGCGCAGCGCCTCTCGGTCGCCCGCCTTGCCCACCCCGATGCTCGAACCGAGGTCGGCCGGCTTGACCACCATCGGGTATCCGAGCTGCGCCTCCATCCGTTCGATCAACCCGTCGGCGTCGTCGAGCCATTGGGCACCGTAGAACCAGACGCTGTCGAGCACCGGCAGCCCGGCGGCCTGGAACAGGCTCTTCGCGGTCACCTTGTCCATGCCGGCGGCCGACGCCGCGGTACTGGAACCGACGTAGGGGAGATCGGCCATCTCGAACACCCCCTGGAGGGTGCCGTCCTCGCCGTGGACCCCGTGCATGACCGGGAAGGCGACGTCGATCTCGGCGGCCACCCCCGATCCAAACAGACTCCCGAAGAGGCCCGGCTTGGCCGCCATCAGCACGGGGCGGGCGGGGTTGAGCGAGGGGATCACCTCGGTGCAGCGCCTGAGCAGCGCGGGGAGGTCCTTGAAGTTGGCGATGTCGAGCAGCGCCTCGCCGGTGTACCAGGCGCCCCCCTTGGAAAGGTAGAGCGGCACCACGGTGTAGGATTCGCGCAGCATCGCGATCGCCTGCTGGGCGGAGATGATGGAGATCTCGTGTTCGGCGGTGCGGCCGCCGAAGAACACCCCGATTCTCAGTGCCATTTTGCGCGGCCCTTGGTCTGGTGGGTTGGGAGGGCCATTATGGTACTGGTTTTTGCCACGAGAGCGGTGGCTTCGCTCGGCGCCGGCCGCGCAAAAAGTTTTCGCCGCCGGCTCGCCCCCAACGACTCAAACACGAGGTACGCGAGATGAACCGACTCCTGCTGACCGCCGCGCTGACCGCTTTCTCCCTGACTGCTGTGGGGGACGACGCGCCCACCAGCCGCGCCGAGTGCGTGCTCAAATGGATGCCGGGAGTGATGAACGACGTGGTCGCCGAGGCGGTGGTCGACCACTGCCGCGACACCCTGGTGGGCAGCCGTTTCAACGCCACGCCGCGCAAGCCGGGCGAGGGCGGGATGCGCGACGCCTTCGAATGCATCCACCGCTACGCCGCCTCGACCACCTCGCGGGACGCCGCCGAGGCGATCCAGGACGCCTGCGACGACCTCTATCCCGGCCGGGTCAGCGGCTGGTAGCGACGCTCAGCCGGCACTCGGCGATGAAGCGCTCCGCCTCCTCGGCGGGCAGCGGCCGGCTGAACCGGTAGCCCTGCAGGCAGTCGCAGCCGAGTTCGGTGAGAAAGGCCTGCTGGGCCTCCGTCTCGACCCCCTCGGCGACCACCTCCAGCCCCAGATTGTGGGCCAGCGCCACGGTGGCGGCGCAGATCTCGGCGTCGTTGTTGTCCTGCTCCAGATCGCGGACGAAGGTGCGATCGAGCTTCAGGGTCTGGATCGGCAGCCGCTTGAGGTAGGCGAGCGAGGAGTAGCCGGTGCCGAAGTCGTCGATCGCCAGCCGCACCCCCAGCCGGCGCAGGGCGGTGAGCTGCGCCACCGCAAGTTCGGCGTCGCTCATCGCGGCGGTCTCGGTGATCTCCAGCTCCAGCTCGCTCCCCTCCAGGCCGTGGGCGAGCATCGCCGCGCTCACCTGGTCGACCAGCCCCTCGGATTGCAACTGCCTGGCCGACAGGTTGACCGCCATGCGTACCCCGCCGATCCCCGCCGCCTTCCAGCGCGCCAGTTCGGCGCAGGCACGGTCGAGTACCCACGCCCCCAGGGGGAGGATCACCCCGCTCTCCTCGGCCAGCGGGATGAAGCGGTCCGGCGGGATCAGCCCCTGCTCGGGGTGGCGCCAACGCACCAGCGCCTCTACCGCACAGATGCGCACCTCGCCGACATGGATCTGCGGCTGGTAATGGAGTTCCAGCTGCCCCTCCTCCACGGCGACACGCAGCGCGTGCTCCAGGGCCAGCCGCTCGGTGGCGGCGACGCGCATCGATTCGGTGAAGAAATAGTAGTTGTGGCGTCCCCGCTCCTTGGCGTGGTACATCGCCACATCCGCACTCTTCAGCAGCTCGTCGGCGTTGGCACCGTCGGAGGGGAAGACCGCGATGCCGATGCTCGGGGTGGTCTCCAGCTCGTGGTCGGCGATGCGGTAGGGCTCGGAGACCCGCTGCAGGATCTTCTCGGCGACATGGGCGGCATAGGCGCTCTCGGTGAAGCCGGTGAGCACCAGTACGAACTCGTCGCCGCCGATTCGCGCCACGATGTCGCTCTCGCGCACGCAGCCGCGCAGCCGGCTCGCCACCTCCACCAGCAGTTGGTCGCCCACCTGGTGGCCGAGGGAGTCGTTGATGTGCTTGAAGCGGTCCAGATCGATGAACAGCACCACCACCTCCCGCCCCTCCCGGCGGGCGCCGGCCAGTACCTGCTCCAAGCGGTCCTCCAGGCTGAAGCGGTTGAGCAGGCCGGTGAGGATGTCGTGGTGGGCGAGATGCGCGATGCGCTCCTCGGCCGCCTTGCGCTCGCTGATGTCGGTGAAGCTGGCGACGTAGAACCGCGCCTCGCCGGCGGCGTCGCGGATCGCCGAGATGGCCGTCCACTTGGGGTAGACCTGACCGTCCTTCTTGCGGTCCCACAACTCCCCCTGCCAGAACCCCTCCTCCTGCAGGCTGGCCCACAGCTCCTGATAGGTCTCCCGCGGGGTGCGGCCGCTGGAGAGGATCCGCGGGTCCTGCCCGCGCACCTCCTCCAGGGTGTAACCGGTCTGGGCGGCGAAGGCGGAGTTGACGTCGATGATGCAGTTGTCGCGGTCGGAGATGAGGATCGCCTCACCGCTGTTCTCGAAGGCGTTGGCGTAGATGCGCAGCTTGTCGGCCACCGTCTCCGCTTCGCGCTTGGCATCGGCGAGCTCGCGGTGGGCGTGGGCGATATTGCGCGCCATCTCCCCCATCGCCGCGGTGAGCCGCCCCACCTCGTCACCGGCGTCCACCTCCAGGGTGGCGCCGAGGTCGCCGGCAGCGACGTCCCGCGACCACTCCAACAGGCGGGAAAGACGCCCGGTGATCCGCCGGATCACGCCGAAGGCGATCACCAGCACCAGCGCCCCGCCGCCCACCCCGAGGCCGACGGTGATCCACAGGTTGCGGGTGGCCGAGGCGGCCAGGGCGTCACGGGTGGAGGTGATCTCAGTGAGCTCCTCGCGCATCAGCCGACGGGCCGACTCGGTGATCGAGGCGACGTGGTCGTTCTCGGTGTTGGTGAGCAGCGTGAAGGCCGACTCCTTCTCGAAATCGGCGCTCAACCGCACCACCGCATCCATCTCTGCGAAATAGTGGGTCAACTCGGCCGCGAGGCGCTCCGCCTGCCCCCGGGACGCCCCGGGTGAGGTCGCCTGCGCCGAGCGCAGGGCGGCAAAGATACGTCTGCGCGACTGCGCCAACTGATCGCCGACCGCGGCCATCCTCGCCGCGCTCTCGCTGGCCAGGTGGCGCAGCACCAGGGCGCGGTAGTGGGCCAGCGAGCGGTCCAGCTCCTCCAGCTCGCGCATCCGCTCGTCACCCGCCCGGTAGACACCGTCGAAGGCGGCCACCGAGGCGACCAGCGCCCGCGCCGAAAGGGTGGTGGCCAACACCCCGGCGAGGCCGACCAGCAGGATCGGCACCACCAGCTGGCGGAAGAGGGAGCAGTCCCGGTAGGCACGGAGGTGCGGCATGTCCGGCTACCGCGTGATCAGCATGAAACCGGCGGCGCCGAAGCGCTCCCGCGCCACCGGCCCGAGGAGGAAGGCGGCGAACTCCGCCACCCGCT
Source organism: Endothiovibrio diazotrophicus (assembly GCF_054657215.1). Lineage (NCBI taxonomy): Bacteria > Pseudomonadati > Pseudomonadota > Gammaproteobacteria > Chromatiales > Thioalkalispiraceae > Endothiovibrio > Endothiovibrio diazotrophicus. Next base: position 3,367 of record NZ_BAAHXB010000120.1, on the reverse strand, counting down.
GGTCGGCGGCGGCGGAGCCCAACGGCGCCAGGTAGTAACGGATCGGCGGGTGCCAGGCGGGATCCACCGTCAACAGTGTACGCAGCCGCTCGTCGAGGTTGGTGCGGAAGAGGATGCCCACGCTGCCCCCGTCGGCCCGCGCCAGGGCGTCGGCCAACAGGGTGATGTGCTTGCGGGTGACCACCTTGTCGCGCACCCGCGGCCACAGCCCGGTGTGCTCGAGCGCCTGCTTGGCATAACGGCCGAAGGGGGCCGTGCCCGGATCACCGAGATAGAGGGTGGTGACCTGCGCCGAGGCCAACGCCTCCCAGCCGGCCAACTGCAGCGGGCTCGCCACTGGGGCCGCCACCACCAGGGCGTTGCCCCACGGACTGACCACCCGTCCCGGCTCCACCAGCCCCCCGTCAATCAGCACGTCCATCCAGTGGCGGTTGGCCGAGATGAAGAGATGCGCCGAGATCGCTCCACCGTGCAGCCCCTTGGCGAGGCGGCCGGAGGCCTTGCAGATGAGGCTCACCCCAACCCCATGCTCCTGCCGGTAGCGCTCCACCACCGCCGACAACGCCCCGCAGGTGGAGTTGGCCGCCGCCACTGTCAGGCCGACGGCCGGCGATGGCACGGGAAGGAGCGTCAGCCACACCGACAGCGCGAGGAGGGCCAGGCGGAGCGGAAGCGAATGGAGACGGGCTGGATGCATGGGTACGACTCGTACGATTCGACCGAGCCCCGCGACGGGAGCCCCACACCCCGGGGAAGACCCGGAGACCGTTCCCTGGACCGGACGGACCGTTGCTACGATACCGAAAATTCGTCCAGACGGTAACGTTGCCGTCGCAATGGAGGTAACGAAACCGCCTACGGGAACCGGGACGAGCTCGACGTTCCGGGGCTCCGGCGCAGCCCGATCTGATCGGGGTCGGGCTGGGAGCCTGTCGGACGATGGGGGATCGAGCCGCGGGAGGGCAGGAGGGCGGCCTCAGTTTTTCGAAATTCCGAGGAGAATAGCGGGCTATTTGACGAGGATTTTCGGAAGAGGGTTCTCGGAAAAGGGCAGGGCCGCCAACCCGCTTTCGCGGCCGATTCATCCATGGTCCGACAGACTCCTGGTACGCTTTCCTCAACCCGACCGGAAAGAACGAGCGTAGGGTGGACAAGCGGCAGCGCTTTTACCGGAACGGGGGGCGGCGACCATCCGGCGGGAAGCGACCCACCCGGCCGGCCCCCGCCTCGTCGACCCCAACGCTTTGCCGGTTACTCCGCCAGCGCCTTGGCGTGATAGGCCAGGTGTTCGCCGATGAAGGTGGCGATGAAGTGGTAGCTGTGGTCGTAGCCCTCCTGGCGCCGCAGGGTCAGCGGGAAGTCCCGTTCGGCGCAGACCGCTTCCAGATCCTGCGGGTAGAGCTGTTCGGCGAGGAATTCGTCGCCGGTGCCCTGGTCGATCAGCAGCGGGATCTTCTCCGCGCCGGCGCGGATCAGCTCGGTGGCGTCGTAGTCCTTCCACGCCTCCCGATCCGGGCCCAGATAGGCGCCGAAGCACCCTTCGCCCCAACCGCAGACGATCGGGTGGCAGATCGGCGCGAAGGCGGAGACGGAGCGGTAGGCGCCCGGCTCCTTCAGCGCGCAGATCAGCGCGCCGTGGCCGCCCATGGAGTGGCCGGTGATCGACTTCACGCCGGCAACGAGCGGCAGCTCCGCCTCCACCAGCGCCGGCAGCTCACGGGTCACGTAGTCGTACATCCGGTAGTGGCGGGCCCACGGCGAGCGGGTGGCGTTGACGTAGAAGCCCGCCCCCTGCCCGAGGTCGTAGCGCTCCGGCTCGTCGGCCACCCCATCACCGCGGGGGCTGGTGTCGGGCATCACCAGGGCGATGCCCAGCTCCGCGGCGTAGCGCTGGGCGCCGGCCTTGGTGCGCACGTTGTCGTCGGTGCAGGTGAGGCCGGAGAGCCAGTAGACCGCCGGCACCTTGCGCGTCTCCGCCTGGGGGGGCAGATAGACCGAGAAGGTCATCTCGCAGTCGCAGGCGACGGAGCGGTGGCGGTAGCGGTTGAGCCAGCCGCCGAACTCCTTGATGCGTTCGTTCGGTTCCATGGCGCCCTCCTCAGAAAATGATCACGGAGCGGATGCTCTCGCCGCTGTGCATCAGGTCGAAGGCGCGGTTGATCTCCTCCAGCGGCATGGTGTGGGTGACCATGGAGTCGAGTTCGATCTCGCCGTTCATGTAGCGGTCCACGTAACCGGGCAGCTCGGTGCGCCCCTTCACGCCGCCGAAGGCGGTGCCCTTCCAGGTGCGGCCGGTGACCAGCTGGAACGGGCGGGTGCTGATCTCCTGGCCCGCGCCGGCCACGCCGATGATGGTGGAGACGCCCCAGCCCATGTGGCAGCACTCCAGCGCCTCACGCATCACATGCACGTTGCCGATGCACTCGAACGAGTAGTCGACGCCGCCGCGGGTCATCTCGACGATCGCCTCGGTGACGCTGCCGGGGAGGTTCTTGGGGTTGACGAAGTCGGTGGCGCCCAGGGCCTTGGCCATCTCCCATTTGCCGGGATTGATGTCCACCGCGATGATCCGGCTCGCCTTGGCCATCACCGCCCCCTGGATGCAGGAGAGGCCGATGCCGCCGAGACCGAACACCGCCACCGTCGAGCCCGGCTCCACCTTGGCGGTGTTGAGCACCGCGCCGATGCCGGTGGTGACGCCGCAACCGAGCAGGCAGACCTTGTCCAGCGGCGCCGCCTTGTTGATCTTGGCGAGCGCGATCTCCGGCACCACGGTGTATTCGGAGAAGGTGGAGCAGCCCATGTAGTGGTAGATCGGCTTGCCGTTCATGGAGAAGCGGCGGGTGTGGTCGGGCATGTAGCCGGTCCACACGGTGCCGGCGATGGACTGGCAGAGATTGGTCTTGGTCGAGTGGCAGTATTCGCACTCGCCGCACTCGGGGATGTAGAGCGGGATGACGTGATCGCCTGGCTTGAGGTCCTTCACCCCGGGGCCGCACTCCACCACCTCGCAGCCGCCTTCGTGGCCCAGCACGGCGGGAAAGACCCCTTCCGGGTCCTCGCCGGAGAGGGTGAAGGCGTCGGTGTGACAGACGCCGGAGGCAACCACCTTGAGCAGGACTTCACCCTCTTTCGGACCCTCCACGTCGATGGTTTCGATGGAGAGGGGCTTCTTCGCCTCCCAGGCGACTGCGGCTCGTGCCTTCATGTGGGGATCCTCTTACTGGATGGACGGATGTCGGCGTGGCGGCCGAGTGGATCGAAGACGACCCAGCCGCCAAAATGGTGCGGGAAAAATAGAACGAATGTTCATTTCTGTCAATTGTCGGTTGCGACTCCCGTATAATCGCTGCCCGCACGCCGCCGA
>NZ_BAAHXB010000119.1:0-16920 GCF_054657215.1 Endothiovibrio diazotrophicus | reverse complement strand
TATCCGGGATACCACGAAGACCACCTGCACCGGTGTGGAGATGTTCCGCAAGCTGCTGGACCAGGGGCAGGCGGGCGACAACGTCGGCGTGCTGCTGCGCGGCACCAAGCGAGACGAAGTGGAGCGTGGTCAGGTGCTGTGCAAGCCCGGCTCGATCACCCCGCACACCAAGTTCGAGGCGGAGGTCTACGTGCTGACCAAGGAGGAGGGTGGTCGTCACACCCCGTTCTTCAACGGCTACCGTCCGCAGTTCTACTTCCGTACCACCGACGTGACCGGTGCGGTGGACCTGCCCGAAGGCACCGAGATGGTGATGCCGGGTGACAACATCAAGGTCACCGTCTCCCTGATCGCGCCGATCGCGATGGAAGACGGCCTGCGTTTCGCCATCCGCGAAGGCGGCCGCACCGTCGGCGCCGGCGTGGTGGCCAAGATCATCGAGTAATCCTCGATCTCAGTGTCGGGCGGAGAAGCGGGGAGTGCGGCGTCGAGTCGGCTCCCCGTCTTTTCCCCTTGCACGCGGCCCGTAATCGCGTATGATGGCGGGCTCGCGACTCCAGGCCAGTAGCTCAATTGGCAGAGCGGCGGTCTCCAAAACCGCAGGTTGGGGGTTCGATTCCCTCCTGGCCTGCCATTTCCTTTCCCGTCACCTCCCGGTGGCGGGGTTTTGAAGAAGATTAATGAGCTCCACTACCGAAGCCCAGGGCAGTTCCCTGGATACGGCAAAGCTGCTCGTCTCCGTGCTGGTGCTCGGTGGCGCGGTGGGCGGCTTCTACTATTTCGCCGAGGCCTCCACCCTGGTGCGGGTGCTGGGTCTGCTGGCGGCCGTCGGTGTGGCTTTCGCGATCTTTCTCCAGACGGAAGTTGGCAGAAACACTTGGCGTTTCCTTGGCGACGCCCGCACCGAGGTGCGCAAGGTGGTGTGGCCGACCCGCGCCGAGACCATTCAGACCACGTTGATGGTGGCCGTGATGGTGGTGGTGGTGGCGATCTTCCTCTGGTTGCTCGATATGTTTCTGATGTGGGGCGTCCAGGCGCTCACCGGGCAGGGGGGCTGAACTCGATGGCGAAGCGCTGGTATGTGGTTCATGCCTACTCCGGCTTCGAGGGGCAGGTGCAGAAGTTGCTCACCGAGCGCGTCAAGCGCGCCGGTATGGAGGAGCGTTTCGGCGATATCCTCGTCCCCACCGAAGAGGTGGTGGAGATGCGTGACGGGCAGAAACGCAAGAGCGAGCGCAAGTTCTTCCCCGGCTACGTGTTGGTACAGATGGAGATGGACGACGAGACCTGGCACCTGGTCAAGGAGACCTCCAAGGTGTTGGGCTTCATCGGCGGCACCTCCGACCGGCCGGCGCCGATCTCCGACAAGGAGGCCGATGCGATCCTCCAGCGGGTCCAGGAAGGGGCGGAGAAGCCGCGGCCGAAGGTGCTGTTCGAGCCCGGCGAGGTGGTTCGCGTCATCGACGGGCCGTTCAACGACTTCAACGGGGTGGTCGAAGAGGTCAACTACGAGAAGAGTCGTCTACGGGTGGCGGTGCTCATTTTCGGCCGCTCCACTCCGGTGGAACTCGAATTCCATCAGGTCGAAAAGGGCTGAGGCCCACGCTTTTCCTTGCCGCGCCGCGCCGCGAGGTGCCGTGCGGCTTTTCGCGTCTCAATGGTTTTTGCTAACGCAAAAACCATCATTGATTATCGAATGAATGGCTTCGCCGGGATGCGGGGTCGGATCGTTCAGGGAAGTACCCGTACCAACTGATCGGGGAGCCGCGAGGCGTTTGCACCCGTACCAGGAGTAATCAAGATGGCTAAGAAGATCGAAGCCTATATCAAGCTGCAGGTCTCGGCCGGGCAGGCCAACCCCAGCCCGCCGGTGGGCCCCGCGCTCGGTCAGCGCGGTGTCAACATCATGGAGTTCTGCAAGGCGTTCAACGCCAAGACCCAGGAGATTGAGCAGGGTCTGCCGATCCCCGTGGTGATCACCGTCTACAGCGACCGCAGCTTCACCTTCGTCACCAAGACCCCGCCCGCCTCGGTCCTGTTGCGCAAGGCGGCCGGCGTCGCCAAGGGCTCCAGCCGCCCCAACAGCGACAAGGTGGGCAAGGTGAGCCGCGCCCAGCTCGAAGAGATCGCCAAGACCAAGGAGCCCGATCTGACGGCTGCCGACGTCGACGCGGCGGTGCGGACCATCGCCGGTACCGCCCGCAGCATGGGTCTGGAAGTGGAGGACTAAGCAATGGCCAAGATCGGTAAGCGTCTGAAGGCGATCCGCGAAAAGATCGATTCCACCAAGCTCTATCCCATCGACGAGGCCTTCGGCCTGCTCAAGGAGACCGCTTCCGCCAAGTTCGTCGAGTCGGTCGACGTGGCGGTCAACCTCGGCGTCGACCCCCGCAAGTCGGATCAGGTGGTGCGCGGTTCCACCGTGCTGCCCAACGGTACCGGCAAGAGCGTCCGCGTGGCGGTCTTCGCCCAGGGTGCCAACGCCGAGGCGGCCACCGCCGCCGGCGCCGACATCGTCGGCTTCGAGGACCTCGCCGAGACGGTGAAGGGCGGCCAGATGGACTTCGACGTGGTCATCGCCACCCCCGACGCCATGCGCGTGGTGGGCCAGTTGGGCCAGATCCTCGGTCCCCGTGGCCTGATGCCCAACCCGAAGGTGGGTACCGTCACCCCTGATGTGACCACCGCGGTGAAGAACGCCAAGGCGGGTCAGGTGCGCTACCGCACCGACAAGGCGGGCATCATCCACGCCACCATCGGCAAGGCGAGCTTCGAGATCGATGCGTTGAAGGGCAATCTGGAGGCGCTGCTGGCGGACCTCAACAAGCTGAAGCCGTCCGCCGCCAAGGGCATCTACGTGAAGAAGGTCACCGTCTCCACCACCATGGGCGGCGGCGTTGCCGTCGATCAGGCCACGCTGGGCTGATCGGGGTGTCGGGCGGTGCCTTTCGGGGGGCCGCCCGCGGACTTCAAAGAACTTTGGGTCGTCGGCGCAAGCCGGCGAACGTCAAAGACCGCAGGCGCGAAAGCTTAATCGCGGTGGAGCGGTTGGAACTCGGGAAGAGCGTTTTTCACCAAACACTCGACACTGAGTATTCAACCTTGCGAAGCCAAAGCCTGCGCAGACGGTACCCCCCAGGATTTCCCTGGACCGGGTTGCCGTAAGGGGCGCGAATCTTCGGATGAGCGCCGTTCAACGGTTGGTGACGGTCGGGAATCCTCCCTGCCGTTGCCCGATTCAGGAGGCGATACATGGCCCTGACTCCCGACGAGAAGCGTGCGATCGTCGCCGAGGTCGCCGAGGTCGCCAAAGACGCTCTCTCCGCCGTGGCGGCGGAGTACCGGGGTTTGACCGTCGAGGAGATGACCGAACTACGTGTCAAGGCACGTCAGGGCGGCACCTATCTCCGTGTGGTCAAGAACACCCTGGCGCGTCGTGCCCTCGAAGGCACCGACTTCGAGTGCATGAGCGAGCAGCTCACCGGCCCGCTGCTGCTGGCGTTCTCGCAAGAGGACCCCGGCTGCGCGGCGCGGGTGGTGAAGGATTTCGCCAAGGGACATCCGAACCTGATGGTTCGGATGGTCTCCGTAGGTGGCGAGGCCCTTCCGGCTGCGGACATCGAGCGTCTGGCGAACCTTCCGACCCGCGACCAGGCGATTGCGATGCTGATGGGTGTGATGAAGGCTCCCGTCGAGAAGTTCGTCCGTACCCTGGCCGAACCTCACGCGAAGCTGGTGCGCACCATCGCCGCGATCCGCGATCAGAAACAGGCGGCCTAGGAAGAGGCTTTCGGACTCGGGGGGTCGAGCTGCGGGAGTGGGAGCGTGGTCTCACTCTCCGGAGGTTCGAGGAGAATAGTGAACTATTTGACGAGAACTTCCGGGGAAGCGGGGCCACCGTTCCGCTTCCGCAGCCGATTCATCCCGGGTCCGACAGCCTTCTCGGGCCGCGGGGGAGCGCGCCCCGCGTCGCTCCTTAGCCAACAGCATTGAAGAAATTTCGGAGTATTTATCCAATGGCTATCTCTAAAGAAGAAATCCTCGACGCCGTCGCCGAGATGAGCGTCATGGACGTGGTCGATCTGATCTCCATGATGGAGGAGAAGTTCGGCGTCTCCGCGGCTGCCGCCGTGGCCGTGGCCGCCGGTCCCGCTGCCGGCGGCGAGGCCGCCGCCGCCGAGGAGCAGACCGAGTTCGACGTGGTGATGAGCAGCTTCGGCGCCAACAAGGTGGCCGTCATCAAGGTGGTGCGTGCCCTCACCGGCCTGGGCCTGAAGGAGGCCAAGGAGATGGTCGAAGGCGTTCCCTCCACCATCAAGGAGGCTGCCGCCAAGGCCGAGGCCGAGGACATCAAGAAGCAGCTGGAAGAGGCCGGCGCCAGCGTCGAGATCAAGTAAGACCGCTGGTATGGATTACGGCATCTGTTTGCTGTAATTCGTCGGGAACGGGCTGGTGGCGCTGAGGCGCCACCGGCCTTTTCCTGTTGCTGACGGACCCTGTGTGGTCGGTCGGCTCCGAAATTTCGGAATTTTCACCGGATTTTCGGGGGCGGCGCACCCTAGGTAATCGGAGTGGCCCGGATTTGGCCGGGTCAGGTTGAGCTGAGGAACACCCATGGCCTACACCTTCACCGAGAAGAAACGCATCCGCAAGGACTTCGGCAAACGCCCCACCGTGCGCGATGTGCCCTACCTGCTGGCGATCCAGCTGGATTCCTACCGCCACTTCCTCTATGGGGACAGGGAGCGGATGGGGGTCGACGATTCGGGCCTGGAGGCTGCCTTCACGTCGGTGTTCCCCATCGTCAGCTACTCCGGCAACGCCGCCCTCGAGTATGTCAGCTATCGGCTCGGCACCCCCGAGTTCGACGTGAAAGAGTGCCAGATGCGCGGCGTCACCTTCGCCGCGCCGTTGCGCGTCAAGGTGCGCCTGGTGCTCTACGACAAAGACGCCCAGGCCGGCTCCAAGGTGGTCAAGGACATCAAGGAGCAGGAGGTCTACATGGGCGAGCTGCCCTTGATGACCGAGAACGGCACCTTCGTCATCAACGGCACCGAGCGGGTCATCGTCTCCCAGCTGCACCGCTCGCCCGGCGTCTTCTTCGACCACGACAAGGGCAAGACCCACTCCTCGGGCAAGTTGCTCTTCTCCGCGCGCGTGATCCCCTATCGCGGCTCCTGGCTCGACTTCGAGTTCGATCCGAAGGACAACGTCTTCGTCCGCATCGACCGTCGGCGCAAGCTGCCCGCCACCGTGCTGCTGCGCGCGCTGGGCTACGACGACGAGCAGATCCTCGACCTGTTCTTCGATCGCGACACCTTCAGTCTCGATGGTGAGCGCATCATCTACGACCTGATCCCCGAGCGGCTGCGCGGCGAGATGGCGATGTTCGATATCGAGATCAAGGGCAAGACCCTGGTCGAGAACGGTCGCCGCATCACCCCGCGCCACATCCGTGAGCTGGACAAGGCCGGCATCACCACCCTCGACGTGCCGGTGGAGTACCTCGTCGGTCGGGTGATCGCCCGCAACATCGTCGATGAGGCGAGCGGCGAGATCGTTGCCGCGGCCAACGACGAGATCACCGCCGATGTGCTGGAGAAGCTGCGCGCCGCCGGCGTCAAGCGGGTGGAGACGATCTTCACCAACGACCTCGACCGCGGCCCCTACATCTCGACCACCCTGCGCGTCGACCCCACCAAGAGCGCGCTGGACGCCCTGGTGGAGATCTACCGCATGATGCGTCCCGGCGAGCCGCCGACCAAGGAGGCCGCCCAGAACCTGTTCCACAACCTGTTCTTCGCCCCCGACCGCTACGATCTTTCGGGCGTCGGCCGGATGAAGTTCAACCGCCGGGTCGGCCGCGACACCTCCGAGGGTGCCGGTATCCTCTACGATCACCAGTACTACAAGGATCGTCCGGAGGAGCTGTGCAAGAAGATGGTCGAGGAGTACGCCGTCTCCTCCGACATCATCGACGTGCTGCGCACCCTGGTGGAGATCCGCAACGGCAACGGCCAGGTGGACGACATCGACCACCTCGGCAACCGCCGCATCCGCTCGGTCGGCGAGATGGCGGAGAACGTCTTCCGCGTCGGCCTGGTGCGCGTCGAGCGCGCGGTCAAGGAGCGCCTCTCGCTGGCCGACTCCGAGGGGCTGATGCCGCAGGAGCTGATCAACGCCAAGCCGGTGGCGGCGGCGGTGAAGGAGTTCTTCGGCTCCTCCCAGCTCTCCCAGTTCATGGACCAGAACAACCCGCTCTCCGAGGTCACCCACAAGCGCCGCGTCTCGGCCCTCGGCCCCGGCGGCCTGACCCGCGAGCGCGCCGGCTTCGAAGTGCGCGACGTGCACACCACCCACTACGGCCGGGTCTGCCCGATCGAGACCCCGGAAGGTCCGAACATCGGTCTGATCAACTCGCTGGCGGTCTACTCGCGCACCAACCGTTACGGCTTCCTCGAAAGCCCCTACCGCAAGGTGATCGACGGCAAGGTGACCGACGAGGTCGATTTCCTCTCGGCGATCGAGGAGGGGCAGTACGTCATCGCCCAGGCCAACGCCACGGTGGACGCCGAGAACAACCTGATCGACGACCTGGTCTCCGCCCGTCACCAGAACGAGTTCGGCCTGTTCACCACCGACCGGGTCAACTACATCGACGTCTCCCCCAAGCAGATCGTCTCGGTGGCGGCCGCCCTGGTGCCGTTCCTCGAGCACGACGACGCCAACCGCGCGCTGATGGGTTCCAACATGCAGCGCCAGGCGGTGCCGACCCTCAAGTCGGAGAAGCCGCTGGTCGGTACCGGCATCGAGCGCACCGTGGCGATCGACTCCGGCGTCACCGTGGTGGCGCGCCGCGGCGGCCTCGTCGACTCGGTCGACGCCGCGCGCATCGTTGTGCGGGTCAACGACGACGAGACCCAGGCCGGCGAGGCGGGTGTCGACATCTACAACCTGACCAAGTACACCCGTTCCAACCAGAACACCTGCATCAACCAGCGCCCGCTGGTCAAGCCCGGCGATGTGATCGCCCGCGGCGACGTGCTCGCCGACGGCCCCTCCACCGACCTCGGTGAGCTGGCCCTGGGGCAGAACATGCTGGTCGCCTTCATGCCCTGGAACGGCTACAACTTCGAGGACTCGATTCTCATCTCCGAGCGGGTGGTGAAGGAGGATCGCTTCACCACCATCCACATCGAGGAGCTGGCCTGCGTCGCCCGCGACACCAAGCTGGGGCCGGAAGAGATCACCGCCGACATCCCCAACGTCGGCGAGAGCGCCCTGGCCAAGCTGGACGAGTCCGGCGTGGTCTACATCGGTGCCGAGGTGAAGCCCGGCGACATCCTGGTGGGCAAGGTGACGCCGAAGGGCGAGACCCAACTGACCCCCGAGGAGAAGCTGCTGCGCGCGATCTTCGGCGAGAAGGCCTCCGACGTGAAGGACACCTCGCTGCGCGTACCGCCGGGCATGGAGGGCACGGTGATCGACGTCCAGGTGTTCACCCGCGACGGCGTCGAGAAGGACGAGCGCGCCAAACTGATCGAGCAGCACCAGATCAGCTCGATCCGCAAGGACCTCAACGACCAGCTGCGGATCATGGAGGACGATGCCTATCAGCGTATCGAGAAGCTGCTGGTCGGCAAGCAGGCCGCCGGCGGCCCCAACAAGCTGAAGGCCGGCGACAAGATCACCAAGAGCTACCTCAACGAGCTGGAGCGCACCAAGTGGTTCGAGGTGCGGCTGAAGAACGAAGAGGCCAACCAGCAACTGGAGCTGATGGCGGAGCAGATCAAGAATCAGCGCGCCGAGTTCGAGGAGCGGCTGAAGGAGAAGTCGGCCAAGGTGACCCAGGGCGACGATCTCGCCCCCGGCGTGCTGAAGATGGTGAAGGTGTTCCTCGCCGTCAAGCGCCGCATCCAGCCCGGCGACAAGATGGCCGGCCGCCACGGCAACAAGGGCGTCATCTCGATGATCGTGCCGGTGGAGGACATGCCCTATTCCGAGGATGGCACCCCGGTGGACGTGGTGCTCAACCCCCTAGGCGTGCCCTCGCGCATGAACGTCGGGCAGGTGCTGGAGACCCACCTCGGCTGGGCCGCCAAGGGGCTCGGCATCAAGATCGGGCGGATGCTGGAGGCGCAGGCGGCGGTGGCCGATCTGCGCGAGTTCCTCGGCAAGCTCTACAACGGCTTCGACGATCTGGAGGTGCCCGATCACAAGCGGATCGACCTCGACTCCTTCACCGATCAGGAGATCGTCGATCTGGCGAAGAACCTGGTGCGCGGCGTGCCGATGGCCACCCCGGTGTTCGACGGCGTCGACGAGAAGGAGATCAAGGGCATGCTGCGCCTCGCCGATCTCCCCGAGAGCGGTCAGACCCAGCTCATCGACGGCCGCACCGGCGACCGTTTCGAGCGCCCGGTCACCGTCGGCTACATGCACATGCTGAAGCTCAACCACTTGGTCGACGACAAGATGCACGCCCGCTCCACCGGCCCCTACTCGCTGGTCACCCAGCAGCCGCTGGGCGGCAAGGCGCAGTTCGGCGGTCAGCGCTTCGGTGAGATGGAGGTGTGGGCGCTGGAGGCCTACGGCGCCGCCTACACCCTGCAGGAGATGCTCACCGTCAAGTCCGACGACGTGGCCGGCCGCACCAAGATGTACAAGAACATCGTCGATGGCGACCACCGGATGGATGCGGGCATGCCCGAGTCCTTCAATGTGTTGGTCAAGGAGATCCGCTCGCTGGCGATCAATATCGAGCTGGAACAGGAATAAGACCCGGTACCCCGGCGGCGGACGCCGCCTGCCGTCGGGGGCCGAGTTGAATACGCGGTGCGTATAACCGTTTTGCAGGAGAGACGACCTTGAAAGACCTTCTCAATCTTCTCAAGCAGCAGGGGCAGGTAGAGGACTTCGACGCCATCCGCATCGGCCTTGCCTCCCCCGACATGATCCGTTCCTGGTCGTTCGGTGAGGTCAAGAAGCCCGAAACCATCAACTACCGCACCTTCAAGCCGGAGCGCGACGGCCTCTTTTGCGCCAAGATTTTCGGTCCGGTCAAGGACTACGAGTGCCTCTGCGGCAAGTACAAGCGGCTCAAGCACCGCGGCGTGATCTGCGAGAAGTGTGGCGTCGAGGTGACGCTCGCCAAGGTGCGCCGCGAGCGCATGGGCCACATCGAGCTGGCCAGCCCGGTGGCTCACATCTGGTTCCTCAAGAGCCTGCCGTCGCGCATCGGCCTGCTGCTGGATATGACCCTGCGCGACATCGAGCGGGTGCTCTACTTCGAGGCCTTCGTGGTCACCGACCCCGGCATGACCCAGCTCGAGCGCGGGCAGCTGCTCAGTGACGAGACCTACCTCGACGCGATCGAGGAGTACGGTGACGAGTTCGACGCCAAGATGGGCGCCGAGGCGGTGCGCGACCTGCTGCGCGGCCTGGACCTGCAGACCGAGGCCAACACCCTGCGCGAGGAGATCGCCGCCACCAACTCCGAGACCAAGCTGAAGCGGCTGACCAAACGGCTGAAGATCGTCGAGTCGTTCCTCGAATCCGGCAACAAGCCGGAGTGGATGGTGATGACCGTGCTGCCGGTGCTGCCGCCGGAGCTGCGTCCGCTGGTGCCGCTGGACGGCGGCCGTTTCGCCACCTCGGACCTCAACGACCTCTACCGCCGGGTGATCAACCGCAACAACCGCCTGAAGCGGCTGCTGGAGCTCAACGCCCCCGACATCATCGTGCGCAACGAGAAGCGCATGCTGCAGGAGTCGGTGGATGCGCTGCTCGACAACGGTCGTCGCGGCCGTGCCATCACCGGCACCAACAAGCGCCCGCTGAAGTCGCTGGCCGACATGATCAAGGGCAAGCAGGGGCGTTTCCGTCAGAACCTGCTGGGCAAGCGCGTCGACTACTCCGGCCGTTCGGTGATCGTGGTCGGTCCGACCCTCAAGCTGCACCAGTGCGGCCTGCCGAAGAAGATGGCCCTCGAGCTGTTCAAGCCGTTCATCTTCTCCAAGCTGCAGCGCCGCGGCCTGGCCACCACCATCAAGACCGCCAAGAAGATGGTCGAGCGCGAGAGCGCTGAGGTGTGGGACATCCTCGAAGAGGTGATCCGCGAACACCCGGTGATGCTCAACCGCGCGCCGACCCTGCACCGTCTCGGCATCCAGGCCTTCGAGCCGGTGCTCATCGAGGGCAAGGCGATCCAGCTCCACCCGCTGGTCTGCACCGCCTTCAACGCCGACTTCGACGGCGACCAGATGGCGGTCCACGTGCCGCTGTCGCTGGAGGCGCAGCTGGAGGCTCGCGCGCTGATGATGTCGTCGAACAACATCCTCAGCCCGGCCAACGGCGAGCCGATCATCGTCCCATCGCAGGACGTGGTGCTCGGCCTCTATTACATGACTCGCGACCGGGTCAACGCCGAGGGCGAGGGGATGGTCTTCGCCGACATCGAAGAGGCGCAGCGCGCCTACGACAACGGCGTCGCCGACCTCCAGGCCAAGGTGAAGGTGCGCATCATCGAGGTGAGCTTCGATGAGGAGGGCAACCGGACCGAGGAGCGCAAGCTGGTGGATACCACCGTCGGCCGCGCCATCGTCTTCAACGTGCTGCCCGACGGCCTGCCCTTCGAGCTGGTCAACCGGCCGTTGGCCAAGAAGGTGATCTCCGGGCTGATCAATATCTGCTACCGCCGTCTCGGCCTGAAGACCACCGTGGTCTTCGCCGACCAGCTGATGTACACCGGCTTCTACTACGCCACCCGCTCCGGTGCCTCGATCGGCGTCAACGACATGGTGGTGCCCGATGAGAAGGAGGCGATCATCGCCGCCGCCGAGGCCGAGGTGAAGGAGATCGAGCAGCAATACGCCTCCGGTCTGGTCACCAACGGCGAGCGCTACAACAAGGTGGTCGACATCTGGTCCCATACCAACGACCAGGTGGCCAAGGCGATGATGGACAAGCTGGGCAAGGACGAGGTGGTCAACAAGGAGGGCAAGACGGTCCTCCAGGACTCCTTCAACTCGATCTACATGATGGCCGACTCCGGCGCCCGCGGTTCCGCCGCCCAGATCCGTCAGCTCGCCGGCATGCGCGGCCTGATGGCCAAGCCCGACGGCTCGATCATCGAGACCCCGATCACCGCGAACTTCCGCGAGGGTCTCGACGTGGCGCAGTACTTCATCTCGACCCACGGCGCCCGCAAGGGTCTCGCCGACACCGCCCTGAAGACCGCCAACTCCGGGTACCTCACCCGTCGTCTGGTCGACGTCTCCCAGGACCTGGTGATCACCGACGTCGATTGCGGTACCAGCGAGGGGGTGTGGATGCACCCGATCGTCGAGGGCGGTGACGTGGTCGAACCGCTGCACGAACGGGTGCTCGGCCGCGTGCTTGCCGAGGACGCGCAGACCCCGGCCGGCGAGACCGTCGCCGATGCCGGCACCCTGCTCGACGAGGATTGGGTGGAGCGGCTGGAGGAGGCCGGCGTCGACCAGGTGAAGGTGCGCTCGGCGATCACCTGCGAGACCCGCTACGGCGTCTGTTCGATGTGCTACGGCCGTGATCTGGCGCGCGGTCACCGGGTCAATATCGGCGAGGCGGTGGGCGTCATCGCCGCCCAGTCGATCGGCGAGCCGGGCACCCAGCTGACCATGCGTACCTTCCACATCGGCGGCGCCGCCTCCCGTTCGGCGGCGGCCAACAACGTGCAGGTGAAGTACGCCGGCACCATGCGTCTGCACAACGTCAAGTCGGTGCGGAACAAGGACGGCAACCTGGTGGCGGTCTCCCGCTCCGGCGAGATCGCGGTGGTCGACGAGCACGGCCGCGAGCGTGAGCGCTACAAGATTCCCTACGGCGCGATCCTCACCGTCGACGACGGCGCCGCCGCCGCCGCCGGCCAGATCGTCGCCAACTGGGACCCGCACACCCACCCGGTCATCACCGAGGTGGCCGGCCAGGTGCTGTTCCACGACTTCGTCGAAGGTGTCTCGGTGCAGAAGCAGACCGACGAGTTCACCGGTCTCTCCTCGCTGGTGGTCACCGATCCGAAGCAGCGCGGATCCGCCGGCAAGGACCTGCGGCCGATGGTTCGTCTGGTCGACGAGAACGGTGACCCGCTGAACCTCGCCGGCACCGAGATCCCGGCCCAATACTTCCTGCCGGTAGGAGCGGTCTGTTCGGTGATCGACAAGTCCACGGTGGAGGTGGGCGATGTGGTCGCCCGTATCCCCCAGGAGTCGTCCAAGACCCGCGACATCACCGGTGGTCTGCCGCGCGTTGCCGACCTGTTCGAGGCGCGCAAGCCGAAGGAGCCGGCGATCCTCGCCGAGGCCACCGGTACCGTCAGCTTCGGCAAGGACACCGCCGGCAAGCAGCGGCTGATCATCACCGACGCCGACGGCGTCAACCACGAGGAGCTGATTCCGAAGTGGCGCCACGTCAACGTCTTCGAGGGCGAGCACGTGGAGCGCGGCGAGACCATCGCCGACGGCGAGCCGGATCCGCACGACATCCTGCGCCTGCTCGGTGTCACCCGGCTGGCCGACCACCTGGTCAAGGAGATCCAGGACGTCTACCGACTGCAGGGCGTGAAGATCAACGACAAGCACATCGAGGTGATCATCCGCCAGATGCTGCGCAAGGTGGAGATCGACGAGCCGGGCGACACCGCGTTCCTCAAGGGGGAACAGGTGGACCTGCCGCGGGTACAGGAGGAGAACGAGAGGATGGCCGAGCAGGACAAGTTCGGCGCCACCGTCAAACCGCTGCTCCTCGGTATCACCAAGGCGTCGCTGGCCACCGAGTCGTTCGTCTCCGCGGCCTCCTTCCAGGAGACCACCCGGGTACTTACCGAGGCGGCGACCCGCGGCATGACCGACGAGCTGCGTGGCCTCAAGGAGAACGTCATCGTCGGACGACTGATCCCCGCCGGTACCGGTCTGGCCTATCACGCGGAGCGCCGTGAACGGCGCAGTGACGCGTTCGCCGACGATCTGGTGATCGAGGGGATGGTGCCGATGGACGACGATATGCCGGTCGAGCAGCCGGTCTCCGATGCCGCCGAACCGCCGCAGGAGAGCACCCCCGAGGCGTGATGAAGAGGGCCCCGCGGAGGGGTTGGCGGGGCGGGGTGGGTTGCCTCAGGGGTGCCCATACCGCCCCGTTTGATTTTTCGATGAAAAGTTTGTGAAAGGGGTTTGACAGCGGGCTGTCACACCCATATAATTTCGCACCTTTCCAACAGGCCGGGGTAAGGCCCCGGCCTGTTGTTTTGTCTTTAGGGCCCGTGAATCGGCCCGGCAAGTCAGGGCCAACTGCAGGTCTGGAGTAACAGCGAATGGCTACGATCAACCAGCTGGTGCGCAAGCCGCGCAAGAGCAAGGTGGAAAAGAGTAAGGTGCCCGCCCTTGAGGCGTGCCCGCAGAAGCGTGGTGTCTGCACCCGCGTCTACACCACCACCCCGAAGAAGCCCAACTCGGCGCTGCGTAAGGTGGCCCGTGTGCGGCTGACCAACGGCTTCGAGGTCTCCTCCTATATCGGTGGTGAGGGGCACAACCTCCAGGAGCACTCGGTGGTGCTGATCCGCGGCGGTCGTGTCAAGGACCTTCCCGGTGTGCGTTACCACACCGTTCGCGGCACCCTCGATACCGCCGGTGTCGACAAGCGTCGCCAGGGTCGTTCCAAGTACGGCGCCAAGCGGCCGAAGTCGTAATTCGTAGAGCGAGTGGAATTTAGCCATGCCTAGAAGAAGAGTTGCCGCCAAGCGGACCATCCTCCCCGATCCCAAGTTCGGGAGTGAGATGCTTGCCAAGTTCGTCAACATGGTGATGGTCTCGGGCAAGAAGTCCGTCGCCGAGCGCATCGTCTACGGTGCCCTCGACCTGGTGACCGAGAAGGGTAGGGGTGAGCCGATGGAGGTGCTGGAGAAGGCCCTCGAGAACGTCGCGCCGATGGTCGAGGTGAAATCCCGCCGCGTCGGTGGTGCCACCTATCAGGTGCCGGTCGAGGTTCGTCCGGCCCGCCGTACGGCGCTGGCCATGCGCTGGATCATCGACGCCTCCCGCAAGCGTGGCGAGAAGTCGATGATGGCCCGCCTGGGTGGCGAGCTGATGGATGCCGCCGAGCAGCGCGGCTCGGCGGTCAAGAAGCGCGAGGACACCCATCGCATGGCTGAGGCCAACAAGGCCTTCGCCCACTACCGCTGGTAGTTGGCGAGCCCCGCAGAGAACCAGGAAGCAGTGGCGCGCAAGACACCTATCGATCGCTATCGCAATATCGGCATCATGGCCCACATCGATGCCGGTAAGACGACCGCGACCGAGCGCGTCCTCTTCTACACCGGGGTATCGCACAAGATCGGAGAGGTCCATGACGGCGCGGCCACCATGGACTGGATGGAGCAGGAGCAGGAGCGGGGGATCACCATCACCTCCGCGGCGACCACCTGCTTCTGGCGTGGCATGGATCAGCAGTTCGATGAGCATCGCATCAACATCATCGATACGCCCGGCCACGTCGACTTCACCATCGAGGTGGAGCGCTCGCTGCGGGTGTTGGATGGCGCGGTAGCCGTCTTCTGCGCCGTCGGCGGGGTGCAGCCGCAGTCGGAGACGGTGTGGCGGCAGGCCAACAAGTACCACGTGCCGCGGCTGGCCTTCGTCAACAAGATGGATCGCTCCGGCGCCGACTTCCTGCGGGTGGTGGCGCAGATCGAGGAGCGCCTCGGCGGGACGCCGGTGCCGGTGGTGATGAATATCGGTGCCGAGGAGCACTTCCAGGGCGTCGTCGACCTGATCCGGATGGAGGCCATCTACTGGAACGAGGCCGACATGGGGGTCACCTACGAGGCCAGGGAGGTTCCCGCGGAGCTGCTGCCGCTCTGCGAGGAGTGGCGCGAGAAGATGGTCGAGGCGGCCGCCGAGGCGGACGACGAATTGATGGAGCGCTACCTGGAAGGGGGGGCGCTCACTGACGAAGAGATCAAGCGGGGGCTGCGTGCGCGCACCCTGCGCAACGAGATCGTCCCGGCCCTTTGCGGTACCGCCTTCAAGAACAAGGGGATTCAGCGGGTGCTCGATGCGGTCATCGAGTTCCTGCCGGCTCCCACCGAGGTCCCCGCGATCAAGGGGGTCCTGGATGACGCCGACGAGAGCATGGCGGAGCGCCACTCGAACGACGACGAGCCCTTTGCGGCGTTGGCGTTCAAGATCGCCACCGACCCGTTCGTCGGCACGTTGACCTTCTTCCGGGTCTACTCCGGGGTGATCAACACCGGTGATGCGGTGTTCAACCCGGTGAAGCGGAAGAAGGAGCGGATCGGGCGCATCGTGCAGATGCACGCCAACAGCCGCGAAGAGATCAAAGAGGTGCGGGCCGGCGACATCGCCGCGGCCGTCGGGCTCAAGGACGTCACCACCGGTGACACCCTGTGCGACCTCAATCAGGTGATTACGCTGGAGCGCATGGAGTTTCCCGAACCGGTGATCTCCGTGGCGATCGAGCCGAGGACGCAGGCGGACCAAGAGAAGATGGGCGTCGCCCTGGGCAAGCTGGCCCAGGAGGACCCCTCCTTCCGCGTGCGCACCGACGAGGAGTCCGGGCAGACCATCATCTCCGGGATGGGGGAGCTGCACCTGGAGATCATCGTCGACCGCATGAAGCGCGAGTTCAAGGTGGAGGCCAATGTCGGCGCTCCCCAGGTGGCTTACCGCGAGACCATTCGCAAGGCCACTGAAGTGGAAGGCAAATTCGTCCGGCAGTCGGGCGGTCGCGGCCAGTACGGCCACGTCTGGCTCCGCCTGGAGCCCCGCGAGCCGGGGACGGGCTACGAGTTTGTCAACGAGATCGTCGGTGGCGTGGTGCCGCGGGAGTACATCCCTGCGGTGGACAAGGGGATTCAGGAGCAGATGGAGAACGGCGTGATCGCCGGTTATCCGGTGGTGGACGTCAAGGTCTCCCTGTTCGACGGCTCCTACCACGACGTCGACTCCTCGGAGATGGCCTTCAAGATCGCCGGCTCCATGGGTTTCCGGGAGGGTGCCGCCAAGGCCTCGCCGGTGCTGCTGGAGCCGATGATGAAGGTGGAGGTGATCACCCCCGAGGAGTACATGGGGGACGTGATCGGCGACCTGAACCGCCGTCGTGGGCTGGTCCAGGGGATGGAGGATACTCCGTCGGGCAAGCAGGTTAACGCCGAGGTGCCGCTCTCCGAAATGTTCGGATACGCCACCGACCTGCGGTCCGCCACCCAGGGGCGGGCCACCTATTCGATGGAATTTGTTAAGTACGCCGAAGCGCCGACCAGCGTCGCCGACGCGGTGATCAAGAAATCGCAGTAATTGAGAGGTACTTTCCGTGTCCAAGGAAAAATTTGAACGTACGAAACCGCACGTCAACGTCGGCACCATTGGCCACGTGGACCACGGCAAGACCACTCTGACCGCAGCCCTGACCAAGGTGATGGCGGAGAAGCACGGTGGTGAGTTCAAGGCCTACGACCAGATCGACGGCGCTCCCGAGGAGCGTGCCCGCGGTATCACCATCGCCACCGCCCATGTGGAGTACGAGTCCGACTCGCGGCACTACGCCCACGTGGACTGCCCCGGCCACGCCGACTACGTGAAGAACATGATCACCGGTGCCGCCCAGATGGACGGCGCGATCCTGGTCTGCTCCGCCGCCGACGGCCCGATGCCGCAGACCCGCGAGCACATCCTGCTGGCCCGCCAGGTCGGTGTTCCGTACATCGTGGTGTACATGAACAAGGCCGACATGGTCGACGACGAGGAGCTGCTGGAGCTGGTGGAGATGGAGATCCGCGACCTGCTCTCCTCCTACCAGTTCCCGGGTGACGACACCCCGATCATCACCGGTTCGGCGCTGAAGGCCCTGGAGGGTGACACCTCCGACATC
>NZ_BAAHXB010000118.1:0-16929 GCF_054657215.1 Endothiovibrio diazotrophicus | reverse complement strand
AAAGGTCGTCCCGCCCCTTTACCAGGGGCCGGCGCTTGCCGTCGGAAGGGGGTTTGCGGTCTACTGGAGGGGTCGTCGATGGTGGCCTTCCAGAGGGGGCTGCTGCCATCCTGCTGACAAAATGGGGTGTGGTAAAAATGCTACTTTTTTCGCACCAAATCGGTGCGGCCGATTTCGTTCGTAATCAACTGAAAAACAGTAGAAAAGTTATCCACAGGTGGGTCAGAAGGTAAGAGCCGATTGCAGGTGATTGAGACTCGACGATGATGCCTGCTGCCGTAATCAGAAGGTCAACGCCGACATAGCGCGGGCCGTACCCGCTCAATGGATTCCTGGCGCCGTGGCCGATTGAGACCCGAAGCCACATTCCCCTCATACAAACTAAAGAATCCGACGCGAAAAAACGGCGGAGCGGAATCGCCAGATTCCCTCCGCCGTTTTTTCGCGTCGGATTCTTTAGGAACCCACCGGCAACCAGACCCGGAACCGGCTCCCCTTCCCCACCTCGCTCGCCACCTCGATCTCCCCCCGGTGGCGCTGGACGATCCCGTAGGAGAGCGCCAGCCCCAGCCCCGTGCCGCTCCCCACCGGCTTGGTGGTGAAGAAGGGGTCGAAGATCCGCCCCAGGTCCTCCGGGGGGATGCCGCGGCCGCTATCCTCCACCTCCACCCATACCCGCCCCCCCTCGGCCCCGGTGCGCACGGTGATGGTCCCCTGCGCCTCGATGGCGTGGGCGGCATTGACCAGCAGGTTGAGAAACACCTGGCTGATCTGCGACGGCAGGCAGCGGACCGGCGGGATCTCGCCGTACTCCTTGATCACCTCCGCTTTGTATTTGGTCTCGTTGTGGGCGATGTTCAGCGTGCCGTCGAGGTGGCGGTGGAGGTCGGTCACCTCCCACTCGCCGGAGTCCGAACGGGAGAAGTCGCGCAGGTCCTGGACGATCCCCTTCACCCGCTGCGCCCCCTCCAGCGACTCCTCCACCAGCTTCGGGATGTCCTCGCGCAGGTAGGCCGCATCGATCTCCTCCCGGTAGCGCCGCAACTCCGCCAAGCCCTCGGCGTCGGCGGGGAGCGCGGTCTCCAGCCGCTGGTAGCGGTCGAGCAGGCCGAACAGCTCATCGGTGTAGCGGCGCAGGGTGGTCAGGTTGCTGTGCACGTAGCCCACCGGGTTGTTGATCTCGTGGGCCACGCCGGCGGCCAGCTGGCCGATGGAGGCGAGCTTCTCCGACTGCAGCAGTTGCCCCTCCAACTGCTTGCGCTCGCCGACGTCACGCACCAGCGCCAGCATCACCCGCCCCCCTTCCCACTCCACCGGCCCGACCCGCGTCTCGGCGGGATAGGTGGAGCCGTCGCGGCGCCGGCAGACCCCCTCGCAGGTGCCGGCCCCGTCGCGGGTGACCTTGCGCCAGATCTCCTCGACACCGCCCTCCGAACAGCTCTCGGCGACGTCCGCCAGGTTGAGGGTGAGCAGCTCCTCGCGGTGGTAGCCGAACGCCTCCTCGGCGTGGCGGTTGGCGTCGACGATCCGCCCGCGGCGGTCGAACACCAGCAGCGAGTCCACCGCATTGTCCACCAGGGCGCGGAAACGCCGCTCGCTCTCCTCCAGCCGCGCCTGGCGGGTGCGCACCTGCCCCTGCATGTACTCGAAGGTCTCCACCAGCCGGCGCACCTCGCGGATGGTCGGCGTCGGCACCCGGGTGGTGCGCCGGCCGTGGGCCGCCTCCTCCATGGCGGTGGCGACCAGCACCAGGGGGCGGCGCAGGCCGAACTCGAAGGTGACGATGACGGTGAGCAGAAAGAGCGCGATGGCACTGCCGAACAGGCCGATCAGCCACGACAGGCCGCGGGTGGACTCCTCGGCGTCACGCAGCCCCTCGGCGGTCTGCCGCTCCACCCCCCGCTTGAACTCGCCGATCGCCCCCCACAGCCGATCGAACAGCGGGCGGGTCTCGTCGCGCAGCTTGGCCAGATCGCTGCGCCAACGGTCGGAACGGTAGATGTCCATCACCACCGTGAGATTCTGCGCGTAGCGCTGCTGAGCGCCGGCGATCACCTCGAGGGCGGCGCGCTGCTCCAGGCCGAGCCTCCCCGCCTCGGCCAGCGCCTGCAGCCGGGCGAGCAGCTCGTCGGTACGCTGCGCATAGAGTTCCACCCCGCCCTCGGTGCGGCGCATCGCCTCCAGCGGCTGGCCGAAGGCCCCCGAGCGGTTGGCGACGAACATGCGGAACAGCTGGGTCTGCTGGGTGCGGGCGAAGCGCAGCTCCTGGAACAGATCGATCACCTCGGCCTGCGCCACAACGCCTCCCGGCCCCTCGCCCTCGGCGAGCATCCGCCGCCCCTCGTCCAGGGCCACGGTCACCGCGCCGAGGAACGCCTCGTTGTCCGGCGACAGCCGCTCCACCATGTAGGGCATTGCCGGATAACGCAGCTCGGCGTCGCCCATCAGCCGCAACAGCCCATCCACCTGCTCATGCAGTCTCGGCAGCAGCGGGCGCAGGTCGGCCACCGCCCGACCGAACGGGGCGCCCACCTGAGCGGCCGCGGCGATCAACCGCTGCCCCTCCTGCTCCACCACGTCGAGCTGGCGGGTCACCGCCGACTGGCGGGTCGCCTCCAGGGAGAGGGCGGCGTGATAGAGCTGGAACTCCAGGGTCTGCACCGCCTGCTCCAGCGCGTCGGTCCGCCCGCGCAGCCGCTCCTGCCCCCCCAGCGCCCGGGTGTCCCGCGCGATCTGCCGGGCGATCACATCCTGGGTGTACCAGCCGCCCACCCCCAACAACAGGGTCGAGACCACCGCCAAGGCCGCCAGCCGCCCCTTGATGCTGGAGATCAGCGGCAATCCCCGGCCCCCCTGCACTGCGCTCATCGATTCGCCTCCACGGGAGCCAACTCCCCTCAGTACCGACGTCGCCCGAAAAGGTACTCCAACTCCTCCAGGGATTCATCGATGGAGCAGGGTGCCGTCCTCCAGGCGAAACGCGTCGGTGAACGCATCAGGCGTCGACGTCGGCAGGTTTCGCACGGACGATCGGCAACCAGACCTTGAACGAGGTCCCCTCGCCCGGCGAACTGGCCACCTCGATCCGGCCGCCGTGGTTCTGCACAATGCCGTAGGAGACCGCCAGTCCGAGCCCGGTCCCCTTGCCCACCGGCTTGGTGGTGAAGAAGGGGTCGAACAGCTTCTTCAGGTTCTCCGCCTCGATGCCGCGGCCGTCGTCGGCGACCTCCACCCACACCCACTCCCCCTCGCGTCCGCTGCGCACGGTGATCCGCCCGCGCGTCTCGATCGCCTGGGCGGCGTTGACCAGCAGGTTCATGAAGACCTGGTTGAGCTGGGGCAGGACGCACTCCACCTCCGGCAGATCGCCGTACTCTCGCACCACCTCGGCTTTGTACTTCAGCTCGTTGTGGACCACGTTGAGGGTCGAGTCGAGCCCCTTGTGGAGGTCCGCCGGGGCGAACGTCATCTCGCCCACCCGGGAGAAGTCCTTGAGGTCGGCAACGATCTTCTTGACCCGCTCCACCCCCTCGTCAGACTCCGCCAGCAGATTGGTGACGTCCTCCTTGAGGAAGTCGAAGTCGACCCGCCGTTTGGTGCCGCGGATCCGCTCCAGCGCCGACGGATCGGCCAGCGCCCCCTCCGCCGCCTCGTAGGTGGCGAGCAGTTGAAACAGCTCGTCCAGGTAGCCCTTCAGGGTATTGAGGTTGGAGGAGATGTAGCCCACCGGGTTGTTGATCTCGTGGGCCACGCCGGCCGCCAACTGGCCGATGGTGGCCAGCTTCTCCGACTGCAGCAGTTGCACGTGGGCCTGCTGGAGCTTCTCGATCAGCTCCCGCTGACGCGCCTCCGCCGCCTTCCGCTCGGTGATGTCCTGGAAGGCGGTGACCACGCCGATCGCCTCGCCGCCGGAGTGAACCGGGTTGACGATGTAGGAGACCGGAAAGGCGCTGCCGTCCTTGCGCACGAAGACCACGTCCTCGCCGCGGCGCGCCTCACCGTCGCGC
Source organism: Endothiovibrio diazotrophicus (assembly GCF_054657215.1). Lineage (NCBI taxonomy): Bacteria > Pseudomonadati > Pseudomonadota > Gammaproteobacteria > Chromatiales > Thioalkalispiraceae > Endothiovibrio > Endothiovibrio diazotrophicus. Next base: position 12,922 of record NZ_BAAHXB010000118.1, on the reverse strand, counting down.
CGCGAGAGCAGCTCCGGGCACTGCGCTGCCGGGACCGCGGTTCCCTCGTGAAGGTGGATGGTGGTGTGCAGGTCGCGCCCGGCCAGCTCCTCCTCCCGCCAGCCGAGCAGCCGCTCCGCCTCCGGGTTGACGAACACCAGCCGCCCCTCCTGGTCGGTCATCACGATCCCCTCGCCCACCGCCGCGGTGATGCTGCGCAGCCACACGGAGGCCTCGTGAAGCTCGTCGACGGTGCGCTTGAGATCGCGGGCATAGAGGGCGAGCTGGGACTCCGCCAGCTCCAGTTGACGTTGCACGTCCGGCGACGGCCCCGCGGCATCGCGCTCCGGTAGCGTCGGTTTCATCGTCTTACCCGAGCAACGACCGCACCACCGAAATCAGCTCCAGCGGGCTGAAGGGCTTGGTCAGGTAGGCCGCCACGCCGAGTTCCATCCCCCGCCCCCGCGCCAACTCCCCCGCCCGGGCGGTCAGCATCACCACCGGGATCGCGGCCGTGGACGGGTCGTCCCGCATCGCCTCCAGCACCTCGATACCGCTCATCCCCGGCATCATCCAATCGAGCAACACCAGATCGGGACACTCCTCACGCACCCGGGTCAACGCCTCCTCCCCGTCGCCACTTTCCAGGATGCGGTAGGCCGGATCCTCCAGGGTGACGCGTACCAGCGTGCGCAGGGTCTCTTCGTCGTCGGCGATCAAGATGGATTTCATCGAATGCACTCGTTCGGATGGCTGTTCCAGCGGGGGAGGTTTTCGACCCGACGTCCGACAGGGAAGCAGCGCAATGAACACCCTTCTCCCGTCATCCCTATGGATAGTCCACCGCCCCCCCGCTGTCACCCAAACGGCGGGAGGACGGCGGGAGGACGGCGGTGAACTATAGTTTTTGCAAAAATACAGAGTACCCGAAATGGATCGCACCCTGCTCCCGGTCGACGACGGACCCAACGGGTTGACCGCCCCCGCGCGCAGCCTACGCAAGGAGAGCCACCGGGTCATCACCGCCACCAGCGGCGCCGAAGGGCTGAAGCAGTTGGCCGAACTGCTCGCCGAGGACGCGCGACTCTCGCGGTAGCGTCGGCGCGAACCCGATGACTCCCACCGCTCACCGCCCCCCCACCAATCCCGCGGATGAACCCCTCGCCCCGCTGCTCCGCCTCGGCCGCCTGCTCACCGCCCAGCGTCCCGACACCTCCCTCTACCAGGAGCTGCTCGAATATCTGCTCGACACCTTCGGCGCGGCCAGCGGCTCGCTTACCATCGCCGACAATGAGGCGGAGATCTTCACCTTCCTGGCGGTGGTCGGCCTCCCCCGCGAGCTGCTCGGCACGATGATTCCCGCCGACCACGGCATCCTCGGCTGGGTCGCCCGCAGCGGCCGTCCGCTGCTGCTCGACGGCGACGCCGACGACCACCCCGAGCTGGCGGCGCTGCCCCGCGACATCCGCGCCCACCGCCCCCACTCCGCCATCTGCTGGCCGCTGCGGGTGGGCAGCGAGGTGATCGGCCTGGTCAGCCTCAACCGCCCGCCGGGCGTCCCTCCCTTCACCCGCGAGACGCTCGACCACGGCAGCGACCTGATGAGTCTGGTCACCGTGCTGATCGAGAACATCCGCCTGCACATCCGCTCCACCGCCTACCTCGGCCAGGTGCGCGAGGAGGGGCGGCGCCAGGTGATCCTCGCCGAGGCCCGCGCCTGGGCCTACGAGGCCCAGGAGTCCCTCGGCGAGCGGGAGGGGTGGCGACACTTCGAGCAGCAGTCGCTGTTCCACGCCTGCAAGCTGGTGGGGGCCGAAGCGGGCCGACTGCTGCTCTTCGACGACGGAGAGACCCCGCCACGGGAGGAGACGGTGGACGCCGGAAACAACGCGGGGCTGCTCTCCCGGCTGCCGCGGAGCCGGGAGTTCGCCCGCCGCCTGCTGTCCCGGGAGGGAGCCCCGATGGTCATCAGCGACCCCGCCGCCCACCCCCTCATCGCCCCCCTGCTGCCCCCCGGGGCGGCCGCGCCGCCGCTGCTCGCCGCACCGATCCCCCACCCGCAGGGAGCCACCGGCATCCTCTACCTGGGCGGCGCCCGCGGCGGCACCTTCGGCGTCGAGGACGAGGTGGCGATCCACCTCTTCGCCCTCGACCTGGGGCGCGCCCTGGAGCGCCACGCCCTGGTGAAACGGCTGAGCGAGACCAACCACCAGTTGGAGCGGGAGAAGGGCCGGCACCTGGCGGTGATCGAGCGGCTGAGCACCACCCACAACCGTCTGGTGGAAGCGGAGAAGATGGCCTCGGTCGGTCAACTGGCGGCGGGGCTCGCCCACGAGCTCAACACCCCGCTGGGCTACCTGCGCTCCAACCTGGAGAGCCTCAAGCGCTACTGCGACCTGCTGCTCGCCCGCGCCACCTTCGACGCCGCCGCGGACGACGAGCTGGACTATGCGAAGGAGGACCTGCCGTCGCTCCTCGAGGAGAGCCGCGACGGCCTGGAGAGGATGCACCGGATCGTCGGCGGGCTGCGCGACTTCTCCCGCGTCGACGACGAGGGCGAGCACTGGGAGGCGGTGGATCTGCGCCACGAACTGGAGGGCGTGATCGCCCTGATCGCCCCACAGTTTCCCGCCGGGGTGCGGATCGAGCGCCGCTACGGCACGGCACCGCCGGTCCCGGCGATGGCCGCGCGCATCCATCAGGCGTTCATGGCGATCATCATCAACGCCGTCCAGGCCATGGGAGAAAAGGGGGTGCTCACCTTCAGCAGCGGCGAGGACCCCGGCGGCGGCGCCTGGGTGGCGATCGCCGACGACGGCCCGGGGATCCCCGCCGAGCACCTCGGGCGCATCTTCGAACCCTTCTACACCACCAAGCCGGTCGGCACGGGCACCGGCCTCGGCCTGTCGCTCGCCTACGGTGTGATCCACCACCACCACGGTACCGTCGACGTGGCCAGCGAAACCGGCCGGGGTACCACCTTCACCCTCCACCTGCCGGCTCACGCCGCCAACGAAGCACAACGATGAACGATCCAGGCGACACCGCCCGCCCACCACAGCGCACCCTGCTGCTGGTCGACGACGAACCCAACATTCTCTCCGCCCTGACCCGCCTGCTGCGCCGCGACGGCTACCGCATCCTGCGCGCCGGCGGCGGTGGCGAGGGGCTGGAGCTGCTGAAAGAGGAGAGCGTGGGGGTGATCGTCTCCGATCAGCGGATGCCCGAGATGACCGGTATCGAATTCCTCAGCGAGGTGAGACAGCGCTATCCGGAAACGGTGCGCCTGGTCCTCTCCGGCTACACCGACCTGAAGTCGGTCACCGACGCGATCAACAAGGGGGAGGTCTACAAGTTCCTCACCAAGCCGTGGGAGGACGATCTGCTGCGCACCAACGTCGCCGACGCCTTCGAGCACTACGAGTTGAAGGAGGAGAACCGGCGGCTCACCGCCGACCTGCAACGGGCCAACCGGGAGCTGGAGGAGGTCAACCACGATCTCGCACGGCGGGTCGAGGAGCAGACCCGCGAACTGATGCTCAATCTGCGCACCCTGCAGGTCTCCCAGGAGGCCCTGGAGTATCTGCCGGTGGCGGTGATCGGGGTGGCCGACGATGGTCTCGTCGCCATCGCCAACCGCCGCGCCCACCAGCTCCTCGGCGCCCGAGACGGGTGTCTGATCGGCGAGTCCATGGAGCAGACCCTGCCACCCGGTCTGATCGGGATGATCGGTCGTGGCGGTGACGGCAAACGGCGGATCGAGCTGCCCGACGGAAAGCTGGCCGACCTCTGGATCCATCGTCTGGGTGCCCGTTCCGCGGGTGCCGGAATCATCGCCGTACTGGCCGGTCACGAGGAGACGCTCGATGCGCACCACCCTTGACTGCGCCCGGCTGAAGCCGGGGATGCGCCTCGGCGCCGACGCCCGGGACCGGCGCGGCCGCTGCCTGCTGCGCGAGGGGACCGCGCTGACCGACACCCTGATCGACGAGCTGCGCCGGCGCGACGTCCGCCGGGTCTGCATCGCCCGCGACGAGACCCGCAGCGAAGAGGAGCTGGCCGCTCGCCGGCAGGCGCTGACCCGGCACATCCGCCATCTGTTCCGCTACCTCGCCGACGATCCGCTGATGGACGAGCTGCAACGGGTGATCCTCGACCACCGCATGAGGGTGTTGTGATGGACCGCCTGCTGAGCCCGCGCGAACCCGCCGACGAGGCGCCCGCCGCCGGCGTCGGCTTCGACGTCGCGGCGGCGCTCGACCGACTGCAACGGCTGCCGTCGCTGTCGCTGGTCGCCCTGGAGATCCTGCGCCACCTGGAGGACCCCGGAATCGATGCCCGCCGGCTGGGCGGGATGATCGCCCGCGACCAGGGGATTGCCGCCGCCGTCCTCAAACTGGCCAACTCCGCCTTCTTCGGCGTCTCCCGCCGCATCGCCACCATCGCCGACGCCATCGTCGTCCTCGGCTTCCACAGCACCCGCTCGCTGATCCTCGCCACCACCTTCATCGAGCGCTTCCCGATCACCGCCAACGGCTACGACCGCACCGCCTTCTGGCGTCACGCCATCGGCACCGGGGTGTGCGCCAAAGTCCTCGCCCAGCGCCTCGGCCACAACGGCGAGGAGGCCTTCGCCGCCGGCCTGCTCCACGACATCGGCCGGCTGGTGCTCGACGTCTGCTTCCCCGACGAGCTGACCAGCGTGCTCGAGACCCGCACCCGCCAGGCGTGCCCGCTGATCGCCGCCGAACGGGCGGTGCTCGGCTTCGACCACGCCTGGCTCGGCGAACAGTTGGCCCGCCGCTGGCAACTGCCGGCGACGATGCAGCAGGCGATCGGCCGTCACCACCGGCCGGATGACGAGGAGCCGGCGCCCCGGGTCGACGTGGTCCACTTGGCCAACGTGCTCAGCCACGCCCTGGAGCTGGATGGCAGCGGCGATCCGGTGCCGCCGCTCGCCGCCGGCGCCTGGCAGCGGCTGGGACTCGGCTTCGACACCCTCGCCACCCTGCTGCCGGAGATCGAGCAGCTCAACGGCCACCTCAACCTGATGCTGGAGACCGCCCCGGAGACGGAGGAGAGCGCGACATGAATGATGAGAAGCCGGTCACGCTGCTGTTGGTGGACGACGAACCCAACATCCTGCGCGCCCTGACCCGCGCCCTGCGCCCGTTGGGCATGCGGGTGGTCACCGCCGCCAACGGCCGCGAGGGGCTGGAGCGGCTCGCCGAGGAGCGCGTGGAGCTGATCATCTCCGACATGCGCATGCCGGAGATGGACGGCGCCGAATTCCTCAAGCAGGCCGCCGAGCGCGCCCCCGACACCATACGCATCCTGCTCACCGGCTATGCCGACCTCAGCTCGACCATCGCCGCGGTCAACCAAGGCCGCATCTACCGCTACCTGAGCAAGCCGTGGGAGGACAACGACCTGCGGATCACCGTCCAGCACGCCCTCGAGCGGCACCGGCTGGAGCAGGAACAGCGCCGCCTCACGCTGTTGATCCACCGCCGCAACAAGGAGCTGCAGGAGCTCAACGAAGCCCTGGAGGCGCGGGTGCAGGAGCGCACTGCCAAGATCCGGCTGGCCGCCGAGCATCTGCAGCGGACCCATCGGCGGCTCGAAGAGAGCTTCTCCGCCTCCATCCACATCCTCTCCCACCTCGCCTCCTCGCGCGAGGGAGGGCAGCTCGGAGCGCAGGGGAGTCACAGCCGGCGGGTCGCCGAGCAGGCGCGGGAGATCGGCGAGATGCTCGGCCTCAACGAGGAGCAGGCACGCACCGTCTACCACGCCGGACTGCTCCACGACATCGGCAAGCTGGGCCTCCCCGACCGGCTGATCGCCCGCCCCTTCGAGGGACTCTCGCCGGAAGAGCGCAAACGGGTCGCCGCCCACCCGCTGCTCGGCCAGGCGGCGCTGCTCGCCCTCGACGCCCTGGAGCCCGCCGCCGCCCTGATCCGCGCCCACCACGAGCGGTGGGACGGCGGCGGCTACCCCGACGGCCTGGCCGGCGAGGAGATCCCCCTCGGCGCGCGCATCCTGGCGGTGCCCAACGAGTACGACGCCCTGCTGTTGGGCACCCTGCGCGCGGAGCCCTTCACCCCGGAGCAGGCCCGCGACTACATCGAGCGGGAGAGCGGACGACGCTACGACCCACGGGTGGTGGAGATGTTCCTGATGCTGTGGAACGGCGAGGAGCGGAAAACCGCGGCCGCCCCCATCACCGAGGTGGCGCTCACCTCCGGCCAGCTCACCCCGGAGATGGAACTCTCCCGCGACCTGTTCAACCACCATGGGCTGATGCTGCTGCCCAAGGGCCGCCGGCTGGATCTGGAGACCATCGCCAAGATCCTCAAGTTCGAGCGCGACGAGGGGCAGCCCTACACCCTCCATGTACGCAACCCGGAGTACCGATGACGCCGGACATCCGACGAAGGACAGGCCGGAATCGGGCGGGATTTTCAGGCCGGAGCGCGGAAGTGACCGTCCGCGCCCTGCCAGCCTCGACTAAAGTTATCCATGACGACCGCCCCACCGCCGGCACGCCCTCTCCTGTAGGAGCGGCCCCGAGGCCGCGATCGGGGCGGAGTGAAGCGCCTCGAATTCAACCGGCGGCAGGGGCGCCACCGCGGCCCGAGGGCCGCTCCCGGGAGCCTGTCGGACTATGGGGGATCGAGTCGCGGGAGGGCAGGGCCGCCATCCCGCTTTCGCGGCCGATTCATCCATAGTCCGACAGGCCCCTACAGAGGGACCGTCCGGCACCAACCGACCCACGCGTCCCTCCAACCCAAAGTCACCGGACATTAACGATGACCGAACCCGACCCAACCAAGAACAACCACAAGACCATTCTCTGCATCGACGACGAACCCAACGTATTGGCCGCGGTGCGCCGGGTGCTGCGCCCGCTGGCGTTCGAGGTGATCACCGTCACCTCGGGAACCGAGGCGCTGGAGGTCGCCCGCCTGGTGCCGCCGGACCTGGTCATCCTCGACCTCTTCATGCCGGAGATGGACGGCTACGAAACCCTCAAGGGGCTGCGCGCCCTGGGACTGGAGGAGGTGCCGGTGGTGATGCTCACCGGCGACCCCGACATCCTCCGCGGGTACGCCGAAGGGGCGACCTACTACATCCCCAAGCCGTTCCACAACGAATATCTGCTGAACATCGTCGAATACCTGATCGGCGACCCCTCGCCGGAGCGCCGTACCTGGCTCGAGGTCAATCTGTAACGGGAGCCGCGACGTGAAGATCCTGAAGCGGCTCGCCGCCATCGCCGAGGAGGCCGAGGACGCCGTCTTCGCCATCGACCACGAGGGGCGCTACCTGCTCGCCAATCGCGCCGGCGAGCGGATCACCGGCCGCCCGCACCGCGAGATCCTCGGTCTCACCAACCGCGACCTGTTCCCCACCGAACAGGCGGCGGCCCTCGACGCCGACGACCGGCGGGTGATGGAGGGCGGACGCATCGTCACCTTCGAGGAGCGGGTCGACACCCCCGACGGCCAGCGGGTCTTCCTCACCACCAAGGGACCGCTGGTCGACACCAACGGACGCCCCGTCGGCGTCTTCGGCATCGTCCGCGACATCACCGAGAGCAAGCAGACCGAACGGGCGCTGCGCGAAAGCGAGAACCGCTACCGCGCCCTGGTCGAACAGTCCTTGGCCGGCATCTACATCATCCAGGACGGCTACCTGCGTTACGTCAACCGCGGCTTCGCCACGACATTCGGCTACAACGCGCCGGAGGAGCTGATCGACCGGGTGACGATCCTCGAACTGATCGCCCCGGAGGAGCGTGAGCGGGTGGCGGAGAACATCCGTCGGCGGGTGGAGGGCGAAATCGAAGACATCCACTACACCGTCAACGCCGTACGCCGCGACGGCCGCCCGATCACCGTCGAGGTCCACGGCCGGGCCTTCGACTACCGCGGGGCGCCGGCGGTGATCGGCCTGCTCCTCGACGTCTCCTCACGCAAAGCGGCCGAGGACGCCCTGCGCCAGAGCGAGCTGCGCCTACACGACATCGTCAACGTCTCCGCCGACTGGATCTGGGAGGTGGACACCCGCGGGGTCTACACCTACGCCTCGGAGAGCGTCCGCGACCTGCTCGGCTACAGCGCCGAGGAGATCGTGGGCCAGACCCCGTTCGACCTGATGCCGGCGGAAGAGGCGGAACGGATACGCAACGAATTCCTCGCCATAATCGAACGGCGCGAGCCGTTCTGCGACCTGGAGAACACCAACCGCCACAAGGACGGCAGCCTGCGCTGCGTCTCCACCAACGGCATGCCGTTCTTCGACGAGGCCGGCGAACTGATCGGCTACCGCGGGCTCGACCGCGACATCACCGAGCGCCGGCAGGCGGAAGCGGCGTTGCGCGACAGCGAGGCGCGCTACCGCACGCTGCTCACCCACGCCGCCGACGCGGTGTTCATCGCCGACCCCCGCGGGCACTACACCTACGTCAACCACCGCGCCTGCGAACTGCTCGGCTACCGCACCGACGAGCTGCTCGCATTGACCATCGCCGACCTCGCCCCGCCACAGGAGCTGGAGAGCACCCGGGAGCGGTTCACCGAGCTGGCCGAGCGGGGCCAGTTGCGCACCGAACTCAACCTGCGGTGCAAGGACGGCCGCGAGGTCCCGGTGGAGCTCAACGCGGCACGACTGCCCGACGGCAACTACTTCGGCGCCTGCCGCGACATCACCGAACGCAAACACGCGGAGCAGATGCTGCGCCGCCAGGCCGACGAACTGCGCACCCGCAACGAGGAGCTGGAGCGTTTCAACCGGGTCACTGTCGGCCGCGAGCTGCGCATGGTGGAGCTGAAGCAGGAGGTCAACGCCCTCGCCCGCGAACTGGGCCGCCCCCCGCCCTACGCCCTGGAATTCCTCGATCCTGCACCGGCGGAGCGGGGGCGGGCCATCGACGAGGAGACGCCGTAATGAACCGACACGGCCCGCCCCGCAGCGACGACCTCCGGGACGACCTCCGGGACGACCACACCCGGGACGAGGGGCCACTGGCGATCCTGCTGATCGACGGCAACCCCGCCGACCTCGCCCGGCTGGAACGCCACTTGGCGCACAGTGCCCTGCCGGCCGAACTGCAACGCATCGAAACCCCCGAGACGCTGGAGCAGGCACTGACCGGCGAGTGGCAGCTGGTGCTCGCCGAATTCACCGTACCCGGGATGGATTTCCACCACACCCTGGAACGTATCCACCAGCGACGGCCGGAGCTGCCGGTGATCCTGCTGTGCGGACCGATCGGCGAGGAACAGGCGGTGGAGCTGCTCCACGCGGGGGTCGCCGACGTGGTGCTGAAAGAGAACCTGAGCCGCCTCGGCCGGGCGATCCAGCGCGCCCTCGGCCGGGCGCGGGAGCGGCACACCCGCGACGCCGAGGCACAGGCGCTGCGCGCCGACCAGGCCGCCACCCTGATCGAGCAACGGCGGGCGCGGCTCGCCGCCCTCAACCTGATGGAGGACGCGATCGCCGCCCGCCGGCGCGCCGAGACCGCCCAGCAGGCACTGCGCGAATCGGAGGCCAAATACCGGCTGCTCGCCGAGAACGCCGCCGACTGGATCTTCTGGACCGGCGCAGACGGCCGTCTGCGCTACGCCTCGCCGGCCTGCGAGGCGATCACCGGCCACCCCCCCGAGGCCTTTCTCGCCGACCCCGGCCTGATGGAACGGCTGATCCACCCGGACGACCGCGCCGCCTACCGCGGGCACCTCGATGACGAGCACCACACCGACGACGGCGAACTGGACTTCCGCCTGCTCCACCGCGACGGCTCCACCCGCTGGATCAGCCACCGCTGCGCACCGCTCCACGACGAGCACGGCGCCTTCCTCGGCCGCCACGGCACCCATCGCGACATCACCGAGCGCAAGAGCGCCGAGGAGGAGCTGAGCCGGCTCTCCCAGGTGGTGGAGCAGAGTCCGGAATCGATCATCATCACCGACCTCGAAGGGCGCATCGAATACGTCAACGAGGCCTTCGTCCGCACCACCGGCTACGGCCGCAGGGAAGTGCGCGGGCGCAACCCCAACCTGCTCGGCTCCGGGCACACCCCACCGCAGACCTACGCCGAACTGTGGGCGACGCTGCACCGCGGCCACAGCTGGAAGGGGGAGTTTCACAACCGACGCCGCGACGACGAGGAGTACGTCGAGTCGGCGGTGATCAGCCCGCTGCGCCGCCCCGACGGCACCATCACCCACTACGTCGCCGCCCAGGAGGACATCACCGAGCGCAAACACCTCGGCGAGGAGCTGGAGCGTCACCGCCAGCACCTGGAGGAGCTGGTCGCCGAGCGCACCGGGCAGCTCGCCGAGGCGCGCGAACGAGCCGAGGAGGCGAACCGCGCGAAGAGCGAATTCCTGGCCAACATGAGCCACGAGATCCGCACCCCGATGAACGCCATCGTCGGCCTCACCCACCTGGTGCGCCGGGAGCTGATCGGCGAGCGCGAGCGCCAGCGCCTGGAGAAGATCGACGACGCGGCCCGCCACCTGCTGTCGATCGTCAACGACATCCTCGACCTCTCCAAGATCGAGGCGGGCAAGCTGCAACTGGAGGAGGAGGACTTCTCGCTCGACGGGCTGCTCGACCACGTCCGCTCGCTGATCACCGACGCCGCCCGAGCCAAGGACCTGAGCGTCAGCGTCGAACACCACGCCCTCCCCCCCTGGCTGCGCGGCGACCCCACCCGCATGCGCCAGGCGCTGCTCAACTTCGCCGGCAACGCGGTCAAGTTCACCGAACGGGGCGGGCGGATCACCCTGCGCGCCCGCCTGCTGGAGGAGCGCGCCGACGGGCTGGCGGCGCGCTTCGAGGTGGAGGACGACGGCATCGGCATTCCGGCGGAACGGCTGGGCGCGCTGTTCACCCCCTTCGAACAGGTGGACGCCTCCACCACCCGCCGCTACGGCGGCACCGGCCTGGGACTGGCGATTACCCGCCACCTGGCGCAGATGATGGGCGGCGAGGCCGGCGTCGAGAGCGAGCCGGGAAGGGGCAGTACTTTCTGGTTCACCGCCGTGCTGGCCCGCGGCCAGGGTGCCGCTCCCCCCGCCGCCACCCACCGGCCGGCCGCCGACCAGGAGCTGCGCCGCTGCCACGGCGGCCACCGCCTGCTGCTGGTGGAGGACAACCCGGTCAACCGCGAGGTAGCCCTTGATCTGTTGCGCTCGGTGGGGCTGGAGGTGGAGACCGCCGAGAACGGCCGCGAGGCGGTGGAACGCTGCGCCGCCGAGACCTTCGCACTGGTGCTGATGGACATCCAGATGCCGGTGATGGACGGTCTCACCGCCACCCGCGCGATCCGCGCCCTGCCGGGGTGGGCGGAGCGGCCGATCCTGGCGATGACCGCCAACGCCTTCGCCGAAGACCGCCGCGCCTGCCTGGACGCGGGGATGAACGACTTCGTCGCCAAGCCGGTGGAGCCGCAGCGGCTGTTCGCCACCCTCGCCAATTGGCTGCCCTGTACCGAGACGGCTACCGAGCCGGCGACCGAACAGGCGGCCGCCCCGATCACCACCACACCCGGCGTGCCGAGCGAACCCACCGTTGCCCCTACTGCGGCCCGGGTCAACGCCACCCTGCACCGGCTGAAGCAGCTCCCCGGGATGGACCCGGTGCGCGGCGTCGCCACCCTGCTCGGGCGCAAGGAGAAGTTCGTCAGCCTGCTCGGTCGCTTCGTCGCCGGCCACCTCGGCGATGCCGAAAGGATCAGCGAGCGGCTGCGCGCCGGGGACGCCGCCGAGGCGCGACGACTGGCCCACAACCTCAAGGGGGTGGCGGCCACCCTTGGCGCCGACGGCGTGGCCGCCACCGCCGCCCGCGTCCAGACCCTCATCGAGGCCGCGGAAGGCCCCGACCCGCAGCGGATCGCCCCGCTACTGGAGGAGATCGAGTACACCCTCGGCGCCCTCGCGGAGATCCTCGAACTGCCCACCGGCGAAGACCCCTGAGGCCGCAACACCGCGATTCCTCCCCCGGCGGCGCATCCGACCACTCGGACCCGCCGAAGGACCCCGCACTTGGGCAGTTCCACCCGACACGGTGCCCGCAGGGCACCCTATAGGGCGCCCCGCGGGCGCCGTACTCAACGGATCTACCGCTCCTCAAGCTGCCGCCGCCGTATCCGACTGCCCAGGCCCGCCGAAGCGAAGTTCGATCTCGAGCGGTTCCCTCCGCAGCGCCCTACGAAAACGCCCTCCTACGCCGCCTGCCAAGCCTGCGCGATCACCGCCTCCACCTCGTTGGGCCGTTGCGCCAACGCCTCGTCCCAACTCAGCCCACTCTCGGCGCTGAAACCGGCCATCGCCTGGATCAGCTGATCCACTTGGCTGTTGACCAGCACACTGCCATCGCCAGCAACCAGCGCCTCAACCCCCTGGCCACCGTCGCCGAACCACCCCGACACCACCACCCGATCGGAAGAGTCGGCCAGCGTGACCAGCAGGTCATTGCCGTTCTGACTCAACACCAGGTCGAAGGGATCGATGTCGACGTCGAACACCAGGCGGTCTTCCCCGGAGGCCCCGCCCTGCTCAATCAGGGTGTCACGACCGTCACCACGGGCGAACAGGTAGGTGTCGCTGCCCTCGCCGCCAGCCAATGTGTCGGAGCCGCTGCCGCCGACAATCACGTCGTCGCCGCTGGAGCCGGTCACCGTATCGTTGCCGCCGCCGGCATCGATCCGCGCAATGTTCATCACCTCGGTACCGCTCAGGTCGATCACATTGCCGCCGCCGGTGCCGGCGATCACGTTGAACCCCTCACCGCCGTCGATCCGCTCCACCGTGTTCTCGCCGGTGTAACGGTGGACGCGGATGGTGTCATCGCCCTCACCGCCGAGCACCTGGTCGAAGCCCTCACCACCGGTGAAGCTGTCGTAACCACCGTCGGTTCCCTCTACCACGAAGGT
>NZ_BAAHXB010000117.1:0-16947 GCF_054657215.1 Endothiovibrio diazotrophicus | reverse complement strand
TGCCTGAAGCCTGAAGCCTGAAACCTCAGAGCGCATCCTCCTGATGCGCCTCACAATACTGCCGCGCAAACGAGAGCAGCTCCTCCATCGCCCGCGCCCGGAACTTCTGCTTCTGGTGGACGAACGAGAAGGGGCGCTCCAGCGGCGGATCGAGTTCCACCTCCTTGAGCATCCCCAACTGCAACTCCTTGAGGATGGTCACCCGCGAGAGGATCGAGATCCCCATCCCCGCGGCCACCGCCCCCTTGATCGCCTCGGGGCTGCCCAGCCCCATCGACAACCGCAGACTGTTCGCCGGCACCCCCCCCTCGGTCAACCACTCGCCGATCACCTCGCGGGTACCGGAACCCTCCTCGCGGCAGATGAAGGGGTGTTCGACGACATCCTTCGCCTCCACCATCGGCCGTTCCGCCAGCGGGTGGGCCGGGTGGGTGATCAGCACCAGCCGGTCGTGGCGACACTCCTCCACCGCCAGATTGCGGTTGGCCACCGGCGCCTCCACCACGCCGAGGTCGATGGTGTTGTTCTCCACCATGGAGACGATGCCGTCGGAGTTGGAGACCTTCAACTGGATGTTGACGTCCGGGTACTTGGCGCGGAAATCCCCGAGCAGCACCGGCAGCATGTATTCGGCCACCGTGGTGCTGGCACCGATCATCAGCGCCCCGCTCACCTCGCCGGTGAGCGAGCGCACCTCGTTCTCCATCTGCGCGTAGAGCTCGAAGATCCGCTCGGCGTGGCGGTAGACCAGCTCACCGGCATCGGTGAGGCTGATCCGGTTGTGGGTGCGGTCGAACAGCCGGGTGTTGAACTGCTCCTCCAACTGGCGCACCTGGAAGGTCACCGCCGGCTGGGTCATGTGCAGCTGCTCCGCGGCCTTGGTGAAGCTCAACAGCTTCGCCACCGTATGGAAAACCTGAAGTCTGCGATCGGCCATTTTTTTTCCGTATTAGGTTGTTTCTTTCTGGTGCGGTGCCAACCGCATCGCCAATGTCGTCGGAGCGTCTCCCTGCGCCCCGGAAAAAAAACATATGCGCGAAATTCAGTGGGGCGCGTCAACGTCACCGCCTCACTCCGTTCCGGCACGGCGCGCGCAGCGCGCCCTATAGGGCGTGCCGTGCGCGCCGTCGGCCTCCCCGAACGGCACACCCCCACGGCCACCACGCCGCATCCGGCAACCGCCGCCCTGCCGATCCGCCGCGCCCTCCCCCGCCCCGAAACGGCGCGCACGGCACGCCCTATATACCGGCGGCCTCGCCGCCACTCTACGCCAGCTTGCGATAACGCGCCGCGTAATAGAGCACCGGAATCACCACCAGCGTCAGCACCGTGGAGACGAAGATGCCGAAGATCAGCGACACCGCCAGCCCGCTGAAGATCGGGTCCCCCAGGATGAACAGCGCGCCGAGCATCGCCGCCAGCCCGGTCAGCACGATCGGCTTGGCGCGCACGCTGCCGGCGCGGATCACCGCCTCCTCGAAATCGACCCCGGCGGCCACCTCGCCGTTGATGAACTCCACCAGCAGGATCGAGTTGCGCACGATGATGCCGGCCAGGGCGATCATGCCGATCATCGAGGTGGCGGTGAACTGGGCGCCGAGCAGCGCGTGCCCCGGCATCACCCCGATCACCGTCAGCGGGATCGGCGCCATGATGATCAGCGGCACCAGATAGCTGCGGAACTGCGCCACCACCAGCAGGTAGATCAGGATCAACCCGATCGAGTAGGCGATCCCCATGTCGCGGAAAGTCTCGTAGGTCACCTGCCACTCGCCGTCCCACTTGATGCCGTAGGCGTAGGGCTCCGGCGGCGGATTGATCAGGAACTGCTCCGGCGCCTCGCCGTCGGCCAGCTTCTCCCCGGAAACCTTGGCGAAGATCTCGAACATGCCGTAGAGCGGACTGTCCAAGGGGCCGGCCATGTCGCCGGTGACGAACACCACCGGCATCAAATCCTTATGATAGATGGTGTGCTCGCGGGTGGTGCGCTCGACGCTCACCACCTCGGAGAGCGGCACCAGCGCCCCGCTCACCGAGCGGATCCTGGCCGCCAGCGCACCGTCGATCCCGCCCTTCTCCGCCACCGGCAGCTCCAGGCGCAGCGGCACCGGGTACTTCGCCCCGCTCTCGTGCAGATAGCTGGCGTCCTCGCCCTTGAGCAGGGTCGCCAGGGCATCGGCCACCGCCGACTGGGCCACCCCCAGCCGCGCCGCCTTGGCGCGGTCGACGTGGACCACCAGCCGCTCGCTCGGCGCCTCCACGCTGTCGTCCACATCGACGATGTCGGCGGTCTGCTCGAACACCCCGCGCAGCGCCTTGGCCATGCGGATCTGGCCGTCGTAGTCGAGGCCGTAGACCTCGGCCACCAGCGGCGCCTGCACCGGCGGCCCCGGCGGCACCTCGATCACCTTGACGTTGGCGCCGAAGCGCTCGCCGATCGCCTGCAGCGGCCCGCGCACCGCCAACGCGATCTCGTGGCTCTTGCGGTGGCGCTGGCCCTTCGCCATCAGGTTCACCTGGATGTCGCCGACATTGGCCCCCTGGCGCAGGTAGTACTGGCGCACCAGGCCGTTGAAGTTGATCGGCGCCGCGGTGCCGGCGTAGACCTGATAGTCGGTCACCTCCGGCACCTTGGCCACCTCGGCGGCGAGCGCGTCGAGCACCCGCGCGGTCTGCTCCGCGCTGGTCCCCTCCGGCATGTCCACCACCACCTGGAACTCCGACTTGTTGTCGAAGGGCAGCATCTTCAGCACCACCACCTCGACCACCACCAGCCCCACCGAGGCGACGATCAACGCGCCGATCACGGTCCACAGGATGGCCCGCTTGCGCCGCCCCTCGCGGCCGCGCAGGAACGGCCCGAGGCCGCGCCGGAAGAGCCCGTAGAGCGGCCCGCCCGCCGACTCCTCGGCGTGGTGGGCCGGCGCGTTGCGCACCATCTTGTAGGTCAGCCAGGGGGTCAGCACGTAGGCCACCGCCAGCGAGATCAGCATGCCGATCGAGGCGTTGATCGGGATCGGGCTCATGTAGGGCCCCATCAGCCCGGTGACGAACGCCATCGGCAGCAGCGCCGCGATCACCGTGAAGGTGGCCAGGATGGTCGGTCCGCCCACCTCGTCGACCGCCCGCGGGATCGCCTCCAGCAGGTTCTTCGCCCCCATCTGGATGTGGCGGTGGACGTTCTCCACCACCACGATGGCGTCATCGACCAGGATGCCGATGGAGAAGATCAGCGCGAACAGCGACACCCGGTTGAGCGTGAAGCCCCACGCCCAGGAGGCGAACAGCGTGATGGTCAGCGTGATCACCACCGCCACGCCGACGATGATCGCCTCGCGCCAACCGAGCGCCAGCAGCACCAGAAAAACCACCGCCGCGGTGGCGAAGATCAGCTTGCCGACCAGAGTCTTGGCCTTGGCGTCGGCGGTCTCGCCGTAGTTGCGGGTCACCGTCACCTCCACCCCCTCGGGGATGAAGATGCCGCGCAGCTGATCCAGACGCTCCATCACGTTGGCGGCGATCGCCACCGCGTTGGTCCCCGGCTTCTTCGCCACCGCCATGGTCACCGCCGGGTGGTAACCCGCCGGCACATCGGAGGCCGGGCCGCCGCCGAACCAGACGTACTGCTCCGGCTGGTCCGGCGCCAGGCGCACCTCGGCCACATCGGAGAGGTAGACCGGCGCCCCCTCGTGGACCCCCACCACCAGCCCCGCCACCTCCTCCGGCGAGGTGAGGAAGGCGCCGGCCTGCACCGGGATCTCGCGGTTGCCGCCGACCAGCGCGCCGGCATCGCGGGAGGCGTTGCCGGCGGCCAGCGCGCGGCGCAGGTCGTCCAGGGCGATCCCGTAGCCGGCCATGCGCTGCGGATCGAGGAGCACGTGGACCACCCGCTCCGGGCCGCCCACGGTGTAGATGTCACGGGTCCCCGGCACCCTTTTCAGCTCCGCCTCCAGGGCGTGGGCCACCCGCGCCAGGTCGTCGCCGCTGGTCGCCTCATCGCGACTCCACAGGGTCAACGTGACGATCGGCACATCGTCGATGCCCATCGGCTTGATGATCGGCGGCAGCTGCACCCCCAGGTTGGCCGGCAGCCAGTCCTGGTTGGAGTAGAGCGCGTTGTAGAGGCGCACGATCGCCGCGGTGCGGTCCTCCCCCACCTTGAAACGGACGGTGAGCACCGCCATCCCCGGCTGCGAGGCGGAGTAGACGTGCTTCACCCCGTCCACCTCCGAGAGCACCTGCTCGGCGCCGGTGGCCACCAGCTCCTCCACCTCGCGCGCCGTCGCCCCCGGGAAGGGGATGAAGACGTTGGCGAAGGTGACGTTGATCTGCGGCTCCTCCTCGCGCGGCGTCACCACCACCGCAAAGATCCCCAGCAGCAGCCCGACCAGGGCGAGCAGCGGGGTGATCTCCGAGGTGAGGAACTTGGCGGCGACCGCCCCGGAAATCCCCAGTTTTTCAGTGGGCTTGTCGCTGGCGCGGCTGTTCATGGCGCCTCCTTGGAGCCCTTCAGCAGCACCCCGGCACGGATCGGGTCGAGCGCCACCGGCTCACCCTCCTCCAGGCCGGCCAGCACCACCCGCCCGCAGCGGTCATCGAAGCGCCCCAGACGCACTTGGCGCAGCCGCGGCGCACCATCCTCGCCGACCACGTAGACCGCGCTCACCTCACCGCGACGGACCACCGCCGACTCCGGCACCACCAGCCGCTTCACCTCGCCGGTGACGAACAGCGCCTTGACGAACATCCCCGGATAGAGCCCCTGCTGCCCCTCCGGCAGCTGCACGCGCACGGTGAAGGTGTGGGTCTGCGGATCGGAGTGGGGGAAGAAGGTGAGCCCCTCGGCGGGGATCGAGATCGCCGTGCGGTCGTCCGCCTCGCCACGACTCACCTCCACCCGTGCCTTGCCGTGGAGCCGTACCGCCTCGATCAGCCGCTGCGGCACCTGCGCCGCCACCCGCAGCCGCTCCAGGGAGATCCCCGACATCAACGGCTGCCCCGGATTGGCCACTTCGCCCAGCTCCACGTGGCGCTCGGTGACGATGCCGCTGTAGGGCGCGCGGACCACCGTATGCTCCAACTGCTCGCGGGCCTGTTCCACCCCGGCGCGGGCCGCATCGAGCCGTGCCCGCGCCGCCTTCAGCGCCGCCTCCGCCTTGTCCATCGCCGACTGTGCGGCGAGATCCTTCTTCAACAGATCGACCACCCGCCGGTACTCGCTGTCGGCCTCCTTGAAGCGCGCCTCGGTCTCGTTCAGCGTCGCCTCCGCCTGAGCCAAGCCGGCGCGCTGGTCGGTATCGCGGAAACGGAGGATCACCGTCCCCTTGGTCACATAGTCGTCGACGTCGAAGAGGATCTCCTCCACCCGGCCGTTGGTCTCCGCCGACACGGTGGTGCGGTTGATCGCCTCCACCACCCCGTCGAAGGCGTTTTCGCGGACCACGGAACGGAACTCCGCCGGCGCGGTGGCCAGCGGCGCCTCCGCCGCCGACGCCGCGCAGAGGGCGAACAGCAGCGGGATCGAGATCAGGAATCGAATACTGGTCATGGAAGGACCCCGAAATTTAGAATTCGCTAATAATACCAAATAACTCGGTTTTATGAGGCCATGAAAATCGGCTTGGGCCTATTTTCATATATGGTGAGATTCTGGCGGGATTTCAAACGCGGCCGCTCCACCGCGCCCACGGGGCGCCCTATAGGGCGTGCCGTGCACGCCGCCGCCCTCGCCGAACGCCACCGCTCCATCGGCCCGCACGCCCTCCCCGACAACCGCGGCGCCGCCAGCCCCCACTGGCGACGCCCGCCCGATTGGTGTTGAATGCACCTCCCTGCCGACGCCAATCCCTACCATGCCCACCCCCGACGCCCTGCTCCTCATCGCCCCCGGCTGCCCCCACTGCCCCGCCGTGCTGGAGGGGCTCGCCGCCCTGGTCAAGGAGGGCGCCATCGGCGCCCTCGAAGTGGTCAACGTCGCGGTCCACCCGGAACGCGCCGCCGCCGCCGGGGTCCGCTCGGTGCCCTGGTGCCGCATCGGCCCGATCGAGCTGAGCGGCGCCCAGTCGCCGGGCGAACTGCGCCGCTGGGCCGAGGAGGCCGCCAGCGACCAGGGCGTCACCCGCTGGCTCGGCGAGCGCCTCGCCAACGGCGATCTCACCCACGCCGAAGCCACGGTGCGCAAGCACCCCACCCTGTTGATCCCCCTGGTAGGCCTGCTCGAAGACCCGGACACCCCGATGCAGGTCCGGGTCGGCATCGGCGCCATCTTCGAAATGCTCCACGGCAGCGGCCTCGCGGCGGTCGCCGCCGCCGAATTGTGCCGCCTCAGCACCCACCCCGACGCCCGCATCCGCGCCGACGCCACCCTCTACCTCGGCTACTCCGAAACCACCGAGGCCCGCCCCTGCCTCCAGGCCCGCCTCGACGACGCCGACCCCGACGTCCGCGAGATCGCCGAAGAGTCCCTCGACCGTCTACGCCCGTTGGATGCCCCATAGGGCGTGCCGCACACACCATCGGCCTCGCCGAACACTCCGCACCCCACGGCACAACAAGCCTTTCCGAACACAGCCCCTCCCACCGCCACGGCGCCCACGGGGCGCCCTATAGGGCGTGCCGCGCACGCCGCCGGCCTCGCCGAACACTCCGCGCTCTACTCCCTCCCCACCCCCTCAGGCAACCGCACCTCCCCACCCCAATCCTCGCCGTACTCCCCCCGCGCCACCCACCAATGAAACGACGACCACGGCCAATCCACTACCCGCTCCACCACCCCATGCTTCACCGGATTGAAATGGAGGTAATGCAGGTGGTTCCGCAGATCCCGTTCGTCGATCAGCCAGTGGGCCCAGAAACGCCGCTGCCAATAAGGCGGCCGCCCTCCACCCGCCTCCCGAAATCGCTGCGTAAATAATCGCTTGATCACCCCCCACCGACGCGAGTAGTCCGTATCCTCTTCCGGCAACGACCAGACGCAATGGAGGTGTTGCGGCATCAGCACCCACCCCTCCACCGAAAACGGGTAACGCCCCCGACACTCCACCACCGCCTCCCGCAGGCAACGCCGCGCCGAATCGGTACACAAAAACGGCCGACGTTGGTGGGTTACCACGGTGAAAAACCAGGTGGAACCGAAGTAGAAGCGGCGATAACGGGGCATTGCAGTTCTCCTGCGCCAACAAGGCACAAACAATGAGCTTATGAGTATCATTGTATGAGGTTCACTTTCCATCGGAGAACCCCTTCGCGTCCCAGCCCCTCCCACCGCCACGGCGCCCACGGGGCGCCCTATAGGGCGTGCCGCGCACGCCGCTGGCCTCGCCGAAAACTCCGCACCACACGGCACAACAAGCCTTTCCGAACACAGCCCCTCTCACCACCACGGCGCCCGCAGGGCGCCCCGTGGACGCCGTCGACCCCACCGTCAACCACCAACGCCCATCACCCATATTTCGTTACACCACCTCAGAAAATCCTCAAAATAAATCAGATTTTTCTGATGGGAATTTCAGAATTCTCCAATTGTCGCCCACCGGCAAGAAGCGCTAACGTCAACCAACATACCCCGTGACCCATGGATCGCCGCGCCCCGATGGACCGACACCTCACCCTGCTGCTGCTCGCCGCCACCCTCGCCGCCTGCTGCCCCGCCCCGGACTCGACCGCCGACCGGCAGCCCGCCGCGCAGCTCACCGCCATCCCCTCCGTCCCCGCGGCCTCCCCCACCGCCGCAACCGGAGCCCCCGCCGTCCACCCCGGCGTCGATGCCTACCGTCGCGGCGACTACGCCGCCGCCCGCCCGCTGCTCGAAAGCGAGGCCGCGGCCGGCGATGCCGAGGCCCAATACCTCCTCGGCGAACTCCACTTCCGCGGCCACGGCACCCCGCGCAACTACGCCCAAGCCCGCCACTGGCTGGAGCAGGCCGCCGCCCAAGAGCACCCCGCCGCCCAGCACCGCCTCGCCGAGATCCACGCCTACGGCTACGGCGTCCCCCGCGATACCGTCGCCGCCAACCGCTGGGAGGAGCGCGCCCGCGCCAACGGCTGGGGCGCCCCCACCGCCCCACCGGCGGCAACCGACGCGCCCACCCCTCCCGGCGCGCCACCCGCCGCACAGTAGCCCGGAAACTTCAGGGAAGAGGTCATGAAACGGAACACCCGCATCCCGCACCGCCTCGCCGCGCTGCTCGCCTGGGCCCTCCTCCTCGCCCTGTCCGCCCACGCCTCCGACCAGCGCTACGACTACGACGAGGCGGGCCGCCTGATCCGTTCCATCGACGAGAGCGGCCAGGTCACCGAGTACCGCTACGACGCCGTCGGCAACCTCCTCCAGATCAACGCCGACGCCACCGCCGCCGCCCCGGCCATCGACAGCTTCACCCCGCAACGCATCAACCACGGCGATCGCCTCCCCGCCAGCGCCACCGGGAGCGGCCTCAACGGCGCCCGCATCACCACCTCCCACCCCGGCCTCACGGTGAGCGGCGCCACCACCGCCGACGGCCGGGTCGATTTCGAACTCCAGGCCGACCCCGACCTCCCCCTCGGCCCCCAGACCCTCACCTTCACCACCGCCGCGGGCGAAACCAGCGCCACCGTCGAAGTCCGCCCCGAGATCCCCCGCGCCTACCTCACCCCGGTGCCGGTGGGCCGCCTCCCCGACGGCGTCTTCCACCCGGTGATCCTGTGGCTCTCCCACGCCGACGTGGAGGCCCACACCTTCGCCCTGAGCATCGACGACCCCGCCATCGCCCGCCTGGAGAGCACCACCCTCACCCTCGCCGCCGGCGAGACCGAGGCGCGCACCCGGGTGGCCGGCCTCAGCGAAGGCACCACCAGCCTGCGCGCCGAAGCCCCCGGCATCGCCCCGATCGCCGTCCCGGTCTACGTCGCCGAGCAGCTCGCCGGCATCAACACCCGCTACGCCCCCCGCCTCGGCGTAGTCGTGGAATCGCCCCCCGCCCCGCCCGCCGAACAGTCGATCGCCAACCTCGCCGCCCCCGCCCTGCAGGTGGTCTACGGCGCCGCCCTGCAGCGCATCGAACCGGCGCGGCGCACCATCGGCACCGGCCCCGCGCCGCTCACCCTCATCGGCAGCGGCCTGCAGGGCGCCACCACCCTCGCCGCCACCCCGCCCGACGGTCTCCTCTTCGGCCCGCTGCTCCCCGCCGCCGACGGCACCAGCGTCACCGTCGAGGCCACCGTCACCGCCGACGCCCCCCTCGGCGTGCGCCAGCTCACCCTGTTCGACGCCAACGGCACCCCCTACCCCGCCCTCAACGGCGGCGACCGCCTGCTGATCACCCCGCCGCCGCCGGTGATCGAATCCACCGCACCGCTCTACCTCCGCCCCGGCCTCAACGGCCAGACCCTGACCCTGCGCGGGCGCTACTTCAACGACCTCTACGGCGTCGATCTCACCCCCGCCGCCGGCCTCACCGTCGGCACCCCCGAGGTGGCGGTGGACGGCGCACGCATGGTGATCACCGCCCCCGTCGCCATCGCCCCCGACGCCGAACTCGGCCCCCGCACGGTCACCGTCACCACCGCCGGCGGCAGCTCCGCGGCCACCGCCGACGCCGCCAACACCGTCTACGTCGTGCTCGAGACCGGCACCGAGGTCCCCAACCTCACCGCCCCGCCGCTGCGCGTGGTCCGCGAGGCGCCGCCCACCCCGACCAGCACCGACTACGCCGCCTACTCCACCCCGCTCGGCCTCGTCTACGGCGGCGCCATCACCGCCATCGCCCCGGCCCGCGCCATCATCGGCACCACCCTCACCCTCACCATCGAGGGCAGTGGCCTGGGCGAGGCCGCCGCGGTCGCCCTCCACCCCGCCGACGGCATCACCACCGGTACCCCGACGGTGGCCGCCGACGGCCGCACCCTCACCGTCGCGCTGACCCTCGCCGCCGACGCCCCCACCACCGTGCGCACCGTCCGGGTCACCACCGCCGGCGGCGCGGCCCTCCCCCCGGCCACCCCGGGCGCCACCCAGTTCCTGGTCACCCCGCCGCCGCCGGTGATCCGCTCGGTCACCCCGCAGGTCCTGGTCGCCGACGGCACCCCGGTCACCCTCACGGTGCACGGCGCCGACTTCGACCACGCCGAGAGCCTGCGCCTGCTCCCCGAAGAGGGCGTCACCGTCGGCCCGCTCACCCTCAACGCCGAGGCCACCGAAGTGAGCGCCACCGTCACCCTCGCCCCCGGCGCCGCCGTCGGCCCGCGGGTGGTGCAGATCGTCACCCCCGGCGGCCCCAGCGACGCCACCGCCGGCGCGGCCAACACCGTCACCGTCAGCGACACCCCGCCGCAGCTCATCACCCCGCTGCTCGCCCCCCTGGTCGGCATCGTCAAGGAGAGCGGCGAGACCCCGCCCGCCCCCGAGCGGAGCGCCTGGTCCGCCCCCCTCGGCGTCGTCCTGGAGGCCGACCCGCTGGCCAACGCCGCACAGCGCGGCCTCTACGCCGCCCCCCTCGGCATCGCCGTCGGCCCGATCGCCCGCGCCATCGACCCCGCCGGCCTCCTCCCCGGCACCACCGGCGCCCTGCTCACCGTCACCGGCGAAGGACTCGACACGGTCAACGAAGTCCGTCTGCAACCGGCCGACGGCGTCACCCTCGCCGCCCCCATCATCGCCGCCGACGGCCGCACCCTCACCGTCGCCCTCGACCTCGATCCCGCCGCCCCCGGCGGCCCGCGGGCGGTGGAACTGATCGACACCGCCGGCAACCCGATCCCCTTCGCCGCCCCGACCGACGGTCAGCTCTGGGTCCACGCAGGCACTCCGACGATCCTCTCCATCGACCCGATCCTCGCCGGCCTCGACGACACCGTCACCCTGACCATCCGCGGCGAGCACCTGCAAGCCGCCCGCGCGGTCACCGCCACCCCCGGCGACGGCCTCCAGATCGGCCCGATGCTGCAGATCAACGACCTCGGCACCGAGATCACCGTACCGCTGCGCGTCCCCCCCGGCGCCCCCCTCGGGCCGCGGGTGATCCGCCTCCGATTGCCCGGCTACGACACCCCTGCGGAGTCGTCGCCGGCCAACACCTTCACCGTCTACGAAACCGTGCCCTAACCGGCCGAGCCCAGGAGTACCGGCATGAACCGCACCCAAACCGCAAGGAGAGACGTCATGAACCGCCACCCCGCCGTGCGCGCCGCGCTGGCCGCGGCGCTGCTGCTCCCGCTCGCCGGCCCCGTCCCCGCCTGGGCCTACGACAGCGGCAGCACCGGCGCCGACGGCGCGCTGGACGTCACCATCGACACCACCCTGCCGCTCCCCCCCGACGGCGTCTTCAACTACACCGACGTCAACGTCGCCGCCGGCGCGACGCTGCGCTTCACGCCCAATGCGGCGAATACGCCGGTGACGATCCTTGCTTCGGGGAACGTCAACATTGCCGGGACCATCGACATCAGCGGTGAATGGGGAACACCCGCAGGGGCGGCGGGGGACGGAAACCTGGGAGACGACGGTATCCCTGGTGCCCCTGGCCCCGGTGGTTTCCGCGGTGGTTCGGGATATCCCCCGATCAACGACACCTCCATCCGGGCAGAACACGGAATCGGGCCCGGTGGTGGCCAAGGGGGACTTCAGAGAAGTTCACCTTACACCTATGGCGGTGATGGCGGTGGTGGTGGCTTCGGGAGCGCGGGGATCAGCTCCCGGACCAGCTACGGAGGCCCCACCTACGGGACCGAAGCCCTACTTCCTCTGATCGGCGGCTCCGGAGGCGGTGGCGGCATCGGCGGGACGTTGTTTCACGGCAGCGGTGGCGGTGGTGGTGGCGGGGCTATCCTCATTGCTGCCTCTGAAGCCGTCGATATCACAGGCACTATCTACGCTAACGGAGGCACTGGAGGTCCGATAGCCGGAACCGGCGTTGGAGGATCCGGGGGCGGGGGTTCTGGCGGCGCAATCCGCATCGTCGCCACCACACTTTCCGGTAATGGGGGACTCTACGCGAAGGGCGCGCCAGACGGCGCTCAAGACCGCGACTACGGACACGGCGGAAACGGCCGTATACGCTTGGAAGCGGAGACCATACTTCGCACCGCCGGCACTGATCCCGCTTTCACATTTGGTAACCCCACCAGTGCCTTCGTCGCCGGTATGCCGACTTTGCGTATCACTTCCGTCGGCGGCATCACCGCACCAACGATACCTACCGGCGACGCCGACATCTCCCTCCCCGCCGACACCCCCAACCCTGTGACGGTCGAGATTGCCACAACCGGCGTGCCCGTCGGCAACACCGTAAAGGTTACCGTGGTCCCCACCAACGGCACCAACACCACCTCGGCCACCACCCCCGCCCTCACCGGCACCATCGACGCCGCCACCGCCTCGGTCGCCGTCGACCTGCCCACCGGCCCCAGCACCCTGATGGCCGAGACCACCTACACCATCGTCGCCTCCCTCGGCGACACCCTCGCCCCGCTGGCCGGCGGCGAACGGGTGGAGCGGGTCCGCCTGGCCGCCGCCATGAACGGCCCCGCCACCGTCACCCTGATCACGGTCAGCGGCAAGGAGTACCGCCACCCCGCCGGCCGCATCCCCCGGATGCCCGCCGGCTGATCCGGTCGCTGCCGCAGGGGAAGGCACCACCTCCCCTGTAGGAGCGGCCCCCAGGCCGCGATGGTGCGAAGCGCCCCCGCCGAACCCCGGAACCCCGGTGGGCGGCCGTCCCGCACCGCAACCAACCGAACCGCGCCCCGACGCGACCGAACCACAACCGCACGGCCGCCGGCCGACGAACCCCGAACAAAGCCCACCGAGGACCGCGACCATGACCGCCAGGGCCCCCCACCGCCATCCCCTCCTCCGCCGCCTCGGCGCGCTCCTCGCCCTGTTCGCGCTCACCGCCGCCGCCCACGCCGCTTGGCCCCTGGCCGACGACGGCACCACCACCGTCCTGCCGATCGACGACGCCCGCCACCACGCCCGCCTCATCGACGTCGCCATGGACAACCGCCATCAAATCGCCGTCGCCCTGGCCGCCGACCGCCGCGCCTTCCTCCTCGGCCCCGCCGGCACCCCGGTGGAGGAGATCGCGCTGCCCGCCTGGGCCAATACGCTGGCCATCGACCCCGAACGACAACTCGCCCTGATCGGCACCGACCGCCACCACGGCCTGCTGCTCCTCGACCTCCAGGGCCGCGCCCTGCTCGCCGACCGCATCCCCACCGGCCAGGCCATCGACACCCTGGCCGCCGCCCCGGGGCTGGCCATCGCCGCCCAAAAGAACCGCGACACCCTCCACTTCATCGACCTCGAGCAGCGCCGCAGCGAGTCCCTGCGGCTGCGCCACACCCGGCTCGCCGGCCTTGCCGTCCACCACGGCCGCGGCCAGCTCTACGCCATCAACCGTCAGGTACAGAGCGACGACAACCGCCGCGACCGCGGCGGCAACGCCAACAACGGCAACGGAAACCCGAACGACAACGGAAACGCCGACGACAGCGGCGACGGTCGGGGCGACGATCAGGGCGATGACCGGGAAGACGACGAAGACCACGACGGGCACACCGACAACGAACCGGGCCACCAGGGCGAACTGCTGGTCCTCGACCTCGCCAGCCGCCAGCTCACCGCCCGCCTGCCGCTCTCCCGCCACGCCGACAGCCTGGTGCTCGACGAGCAGCTCGACCTCGCCGCCGTCTCCCTCGGCAGCCGCAAGCGCCTCCAGGTGGTCCGCCTCGCCGACGGCGCGGTGGTCAACGAACTCCCGTTCAACCAGCCGATCACCGCCCTGGCCCTCCAGCCGCGCACCCACCGCCTGCTGATCACCCTGGCCAACGGCGACCGCACCGCACTCCTCGACCTCGCCACCGGCACCCTCACCAACCCCTACGCCCCCCTCACCCGCCCCCGCGCCGCCGCGGTCAGCGAACGCTACAACCTCGCCCTGGTGATCAGCGGCCGGCGCAACGAGAGCCTGGAGCTGCTGCCGCTACCGGCCCCCACCCCCGAACTCACCGCCCTCACCCCCGAGCAGGCGATCACCGGCGATCCGCTGCTTGCCGCCGGCCTCGACCTCACCCTCACCGGCGGCCCCTTCTTCGACGGCGCCGCCCTGCTCTTCGGCGACGACCGCTACCCCGCCCAATGGGAAGACTACGACCGGCTTACCGCCCACCTCCCCGCCGAGTCCCTCACCCGCCCGGCGGTCTACGACGTGCGGGTCGAGAACCCCCACCCCAGCGATGGCCCCTCCGCGGCGCTGCCCTTCACCGTGCTCGATCCCAACCCGGTGCCGCAGCTCGACGCCGTCGCCCCCGCGACCCTCGAACTCACCGACCCGCCCGGCCCCGCCACCCTCACCCTCAGCGGCTCCGGCTTCATCGAGGCGAGCGTCGCCTACCTCGGCGCCCAGCCCCTCGCCACCACCAGGATCAGCGACACCGCCCTCGCCGCCACCATTCCCGCATCGCTCCTTGCTGAGCCCGGCGAGGCGGTCCTCACCCTCTTCAACCCCGCCCCCGGCGGCGGCACCTCCGCCCCGCTGACGATCCACCTCGAAAGCCCCGGCCCGCGCATCGACGCCTTCACCCCCGCCGAGGGCCCCGCCGGCACCCTGGTGACGATCACCGGCCGCAACTTCGACGCCCTCACCCCGGCCAACAACCGCATCCTCTTCGGCGCTTCCGCCACCCCCGCCGCCATCGCCTACGCCGATGCCACCACCCTGCGCGCCGTCGTCCCCCTGGACGCCCAGAGCGGCCCCATCGCGCTGACCACCGCCGACGGCGAGGCGACCAGCGCCGAACCCTTCACCCTCCAGCAACAGGAGGCCTTCGCCATCCAGGCCGCCCCCGCCGCCACCACCCTCACCCCCGGCGGCCAGGCCTACGTCATGGTCCAGTTGCAGAGCCTGGGCCTCAGCGAATACCGCCAGCCGATCCAGCTCGCCATCGACGGCCTCCCCGACGGCCTCACCGCCGCCTTCACCGCCGGCAGCCTCACCCTGCGCCGCCCCGCCACCCTGATCCTCACCGCCGACCCCGAGGCGGCCGCGGGCGACTTCGCCTTCACCGTCACCGCCACCGGCCGCGAGGGCCAGACCGAGGTCACCCGCACCGCACCGCTCCAGGCAACGATCCTCCCCGCCGGCACCACCACCGTCGTCGGCCGCATTCTCAACGCCGCCGACGACCACCCCATGGCCGGCGTCGGCGTCCAACTGGGCGACGCCTACACCACCACCGACGCCGCCGGCTTCTACCTCTTCACCGACCCGCCGCTCACCGGCGATCAGGTGGTGCTCATCGACGGCGGCACCCTCAACACACCAACCACCCAATACCCCTCGCGCATCGCCATGCCGGTGATGATCGAGCCCGGCCAGCAGAACCCGGTGCTCACCAGCTACCTCTCCGCCATCGACACCGCCAACAAGGTCACCATCACCCCCGGCGTCGGCACCGACGTCACCTTCGAGGCGCTGCCCAACTTCGCCCTGCACATCCCCGACGGGGCCACCCTCACCGGCTGGGACGGCACCCCCATCACCGAGATCAACGTGCGCACCGCCAGCCCCGACCGGCTGCCGATCAAGCCGCTCCCCGACGGCGTCACCGCCACCACCATCTACCTCTACTACTTCTTCCGCGCCGGCGGCGCTCACCCCAGCGAGCCGATCCCGGTCACCATGCCCAACGAACTCGGCCTCGCCCCCGGCGAGCACGCCGACCTCTGGTACTACGATGAGTCCCCGGTCCCCGACCCCACCTCCAACCAGTGGCGCCGCCAGGGCAGCGCCACCGTCTCCGCCGACGGCATGACCATCTCCACCGATCCCGGTGTCGGCATCCCCAAGTTCTGCTGCGGCGCCTCGACCTTCGTGCCGCGCACCTTCGACCCGGCCCCCCCGTGCGGTGGCCCCAAGGCCGGCAATCCGGTCGATCTCGCTACCGGCAGCGGCTCGGTCTTCGAGGACCACTCGCTGGGCATCAACGGACTCTTTCCGGTGCGCCTCACCTGCGGCTACGGCAGCACCGCCGGAACCGGCAACCAGGCCGGCCCCTTCGGACCGGGCACCTGGCTCAACACCGAATGGTTCCTCCAGGCCGGGGCCAGCGGGACCCTCGGACTCACCACGCCCAACGGCGCCCTCTACGCCTTTACCGCGGACGGCCCCGACCACTACCGCATCGCCCCCGGCAACCGTCCCGAGGCGTTTGGCATCAGCGCCCGCTATGGCAGCCGCGCTAGTACCGGCCACGTCGAATTCCCCAACGGCACCACCTTCGAATTCGACATGAGCGAGTTCCAGACCGGCATGGCCGATTGGAAGCGCGGTTACCTCGTGCGGGTCATCAACCCCGCCGGCACGTCCATCACCATCACCCGCGATGGCCAGACCAAGCGGCCGACGTCGATCACTGACGGTGCCGGACGCCCCTATCTCATTGAGTACAACGAGTACGGCTACGTTGACGCCATCACCGATCCGGCGGGGAGAACCCAGCACTACCACTATAAGGACTACGCCTATTCGGTTATCTCCTTTCCCGGGGTCGTGACCAGCGGGATGTTGACCGGAACCATGGTGCTCGCCAGCATCGAAGACTACGCCGGCCATCCCACCAGCTACCGTTGGAACCGCGACTTCGGCAAGAACATCGAGAAGCGAGGGGGAAAAACCAAACCGACGTTCAGCGTGATCGACGACAAAGGACGAGTCACCGAGCAGTTCTTCGGCGGAATCGAATACCACCAAACCACCACGGCCCCGTGCTCATCGCCTGTGGACTATCCTCCGCTCTCCACGACGGGCCTACCTTTCGGGCTAGAAGCCACCAGAACCGGCACCGTTATATGCACGCGGGTTTATTATGATAGCGAGGGGTACCGCCACGTGTACTACGACCCGTACGCGATATATGCCGTCCCCCACCTTGTCGAATACGGCCACCACCACTTCGACTACCGCACCG
>NZ_BAAHXB010000116.1:0-16999 GCF_054657215.1 Endothiovibrio diazotrophicus | reverse complement strand
GGTAACGTCCGCGACGACGCCGACTACCACGACGTCCGCAACTACTCCGACTACAGCAACGACTTCCACAACGCCCACGTCCCCGTCGGACGATGACGATGACAGTGATGCCGACGCTGATGCGGATGATGACGCCGACGCGGACAGTGATGCGGATGCGGATGCGGATGACGACGCGGACGCGGACAGTGATGCGGATGCGGATGACGACGCGGACGCGGACAGTGATGCGGATGCGGATGACGACGCGGACGCGGACAGTGATGCGGATGCGGATGACGACGCGGACGCGGACAGTGATGCGGATGACGACGCGGACGCGGACAGTGATGCGGATGCGGATGACGATGCGGACGCGGACAGTGATGCGGATGCGGATGACGACGCGGACGCGGACAGTGATGCGGATGCGGATGCGGATGCGGATGACGATGCGGACGCGGACAGCGATGCCGACGCGGACGATGACGCGGATGCGGACAGCGATGCCGACGCAGACAGCGACGCGGACGCGGATAGTGATGCTGACGCGGATAGCGACGCGGATGCGGATAGTGATGCCGACGCGGATAGCGACGCGGATGCGGACAGCGATGCCGACGCAGACAGCGACGCGGATGCGGACAGCGATGCCGACGCAGACAGCGACGCGGATGCGGATAGCGATGCCGACGCAGACAGCGACGCGGACGCGGATAGTGATGCTGACGCGGATAGCGACGCGGATGCGGACAGCGATGCCGACGCAGACAGCGACGCGGATGCGGACAGCGATGCCGACGCAGACAGCGACGCGGATGCGGATAGTGATGCCGACGCGGATAGCGACGCGGATGCGGACAGTGATGCCGACGCAGACAGCGACGCGGATGCGGACAGCGATGCCGACGCAGACAGCGACGCGGACGCGGATAGCGACGCGGATGCGGACAGCGATGCCGACGCAGACAGCGACGCGGACGCGGATAGTGATGCCGACGCGGATAGCGACGCGGATGCGGACAGTGATGCCGACGCGGATAGCGACGCGGATGCGGACAGCGATGCCGACGCAGACAGCGACGCGGATGCGGACAGTGATGCCGACGCAGACAGCGACGCGGACGCGGATAGTGATGCCGATGCGGATAGCGACGCGGATGCGGACAGCGATGCCGACGCAGACAGCGACGCGGATGCGGACAGCGATGCCGACGCGGATAGCGACGCCGATGCGGATAGCGATGCCGACGACGACCAAGGGGACGGCGGGTCATGCGACGGCGGCGGTGGACATGGCCACCATGGCCACCATGGCCACCATGGCCACCATGGCGGCCATGGACACGCTGGTGGATACCAGGGCGATGCCGACGATGATGCCGACGCCGATTCCGATGGGGACGCGGATGACGATCAGGACAACGGGTCGGGCGGCAACAACGGCTACGGCAACGGCGACCAGGACGCGCCCGGAAACTCCGGCGACAACAACAACGCCGAGAACGGTCAGGGAGACGCGGACGATGACGCCGATGCCGATACCGACAGTGACGCGGAGGACGATGGCGGCACGCCCGGCGGCGACAATGTGATCAACGCGCCACAGCACAACCACGATGGAGTCGTGGATGGCACCGATCAGAACGACACCATCAATCTCGACAGCGGTGACCGGCAGACGGTGAACGCGGGTGATGGTGACGATGTGATCAATGCCAGCAACAACTGGATGCACAACGCGGTCATCAACGGCGGCGACGGCGACGACACCATCAACGGCGTCAAGGGCAACGACACGGTGCTCGACGGCGGTGCCGGTGACGACACCATCCACATGTACTCCGGAAATGACTGGACCCACCGCACCACCGTGGAGGGCGGCGAGGGGGATGACACCATCCACCTGAGCAACCAGGGTCACGGTCACCAGATCGACGGTGGCGCCGGAAGCGACACGTTGGTGATCGATGGCAATCGTGCCGATTACGAGGTAACCGATAACGGTGATGGGACCTACTCCATCAGCCCTGCTGAGCATCTGCACAACAACTTCCTCAGCGCGCAGGTCACCGATGTGGAGACCCTTCAGTTCAACGACGAGACGGTGACGTTGGGCGGCGGCGAGGCGGGTGGACAGGAGGAGGGCTCAGGAGGGGCCGGGGGCAACGACGGCTACGGTGACGGCGGCGACGCCGGGAACGGCCAAGGTGATGCAGACGACGACGCCGATTCCGATGCGGACGCCGATTCCGATGCGGATTCGGATGCCGACGATGATCAAGGCGGCGGCGGATCTTGCGATAGCGGTGGGCATGGCCATGGCCATCACGGTGGGCACGACCACTCCGATGGACGCCACGCCGGCGACCACGTACAGGCCGATGCCGACGATGACGCCGATACGGATGCCGATGACGACAACGGTTCCGGTGTCTCCGGCGGCAACAATGGTCATGGCAATGGCGACCAGGATGCCCCCGGGAACTCCGGCGACAACAACAACGCCGAGAACGCCCAGGGCGATGCCGACGATGACGCGGATACGGACGCCGATGACGACACCGGTGGCTCCTGCGACGACAACGGCCACGGCAATGGGGGCCAGGGCGCGCATGGCCAATCCGGTGACGGCAACCAGGCGGAAAATGTTCAGGCCGGTGCCGGCGATCCGGAGGGTTCGTTCAACGACGTGACCGGGAATGCCCACGACAACTGGCTGTTCGGTGGTCACGGTGACGATGCCATCGACGGGCAGGGCGGTGACGACGTGCTCTTCGGCGGATCGGGTGACGATCAGCTCGATGGCGGCAGCGGCGATGACTGGATCAGCGGTGGGGCCGGCGACGACTGGTTGAACGGCGAGGGCGGTGACGACGTACTCTACGGTGGCGCGGGCAACGACACCTTCTTCGCCTCCGATGGCGACGACGCCTTCTTCGGCGATGAGGGGAACGACCTCTTCATCTTCGGCGACTTCGAAGGCGACGTGACCGTGAATGGCGGCGGTGGCGGGTGGACCGACGTGATCGAGATGGATGTCGGTGGTGGACCGGCCGGCAGTCTCGACGCCGGCGGCTGGACGCTGGAGATCGAAGGGGAGCCGGTGGTGATCGATGGCGACCATGGTCAGGTCGACGTCGATGGCGGCTCCGGTACTATCGACACCGACGACGGTTCCATCGACTTCCACGACATCGACCGGATCGAGTGGTAGTGGATCCGGTCGGGACGAGGCTCCTTACCACGAAGGAGATGGTCGGGCGGGGGCCTCGGTCGTCGGTCGCATCGGTGCCCGGTCGGACACGCCGTTGCTCTCGGTTGAGGGTTTGATTCAACACGAAGGACAAGAAGGGGAACGTGCGGGAAGGCGGTTGGCGGGGCATCGGCCCCGCACGGTCGGAAATACTTCGTAGTGAAAAGCGGCCCAACCAAAACGGTACGCCCGACGCCGTACGGCGCGCGGTAGAATGGCGCGATGAGCGAGGCGGCTGAAGTGTTGATCCTCTCGCCGGAGGAGCTGGCGGCGGCGACCGGCGGCGTCTGGTCCACGCCCGCTGCCGGGCCGATCACCCGACTCGCGCTCAATCCGCAGAGCGCCCGCCGCGGCGATCTGCTGGTCACCACCAACCGCGAGCAGTGGCGGCGGGTGAAGACGCCCAGCGAGTCGCCGCAAACCCTCGAACGGCTGGTGGCGCGGGGCGCCGCCGGGGCGGTGGTGCGTGAGACGGCCGATCTCGATGCTCCCTTGCCGCTGCTGCGGGTCGCCGATACCTATCGGGCGCTGGAGGCGATCGCCGAGGCGGCCCGCGACAAGGCGCCGGCGCGGCGCCTGCTGGTCACCGGCACCGAGGGGAAGACCGGCTTCAAGGTGCTGTTCCACCACCTCGCCTCGGGGCAGGTGGCGGTCAACGCCCGCCTCGACAGCAACAACATGGAGCGCGGCATCTGCTCCTCCCTGGCCAACACCCGCCCGCACCACGCCCTTACCGTGATCGAGGTGGCGGTGCCCCGCCTGCACTACGGCGAGCGCCGTGCCCGGCTGGTGCGCCCCGAGCTCTGCGTGATCACCGAGATCGGCTACGAACACCTGACCCGGCACGGCTCCCGTGAGCGGCTGATCGAGGCGAAGGCGTCGGTGGTCACCGGCCTTACCGACGACGGCCGCTGTCTGGTCCGCTCCGACCCCCGCTACTTCGACGTCCTGCGGGCGGCGATCCGCGCCCGTCGCGAGGTGCCGCTCGTCACCTTCGGTGACCGCCCCGGCGATTTCGGCCGGCTGCTCGATGCTGTGTTCGATCCGCGCCGCGAAGGGTGGGCGGTGGCCGCGGAGATCGACGGCGAGCGGGTGGACTATTTCCTGCCCCTGGTGGAGGGGCATGCGCCGATGAGCAGCGTCGGCGTGCTGGCGGCGATGGCACTGATGGGTGTGCCGGTGGAGTCTGCACTGGAGCGGTTCGCGACGGTGGCGCCCCACGAGACCTCCGGCAGCCTCTACCGGCTGCCGGTGGCGGGTGGGACGTGTCGGGTCTATGACCAGAGCCACCGCTGCTATCTGCTGGGGGTGGAGGATTTCTTCCGCACCGCGGCGCGCCTGACGGCGGGGCCGGGGGGGCGCAAGCGGCTGGTTCTCGGTCACCTCTACGACGAGCGGGAGTATGGTCCCCTGGTGTGGCGGCTGCTGCCGGTGGAGCGGCTGCGGCGCTGGATTGCCGAGGCGGGGTTCGACGAGGTCCACACCGTCGGCGAACGGGCGGAGTTCGCGCCGCTGCTGGAGGGCGGTTCCCTGTCGTGGGAGCACTGGGCGACGCCCGAGGCGGTGGTGGAGCCGCTGCGCCGACGACTGCGGCCGGAGGATCTGCTGTTGGTGAAGGGGGATCGCAACGAGCGGATGTACGTGATCACCCAACGGCTGCGCGAGCCGGCCGGGGAGGGGAGCGGTGGGTGAGGTGACGGCGGCGCTTCCGGCGGGCCTCCAGCCCCTGCGGGTGGAGGAGATGGCCGCGCACAAGCACGCGCTCGAAGCGGGTGGCCAGTGGGCGTCGGCCTTCTACTACCCCTTCCTGTTGAGCGTCGACCGCAGCCCGAAGCGCTCCGTGGTGTGGAGCGGGGAGCCGGGTGGGCGGGCGCTCTTCGTCCTCTCCGGCGGGAAGCACCCGCGCCTCGACCTGTTCGCGCCGCCTTTGCCGGCCGACCCCGCCTCGCTCGCCCGTGCCCTGGAGCTGGCCAACGACTACAACGGCGACCGCTCCGCGCGGGTCTATTGGATCGACCAGCAGGACCTGTCCGCGGTGCGCGAGGTGGCCGGCCTGCGCGAGCGGTTCCGCGAAGAGGAGTACCTCTACCGCCCGGCGGACTACGCCGATCTGAGTGGCGGCGCCTTCCGTACCCTGCGCCGCAACCTCAGCCGGGTGGAGGCACTCGACGGTCTCGCCGTCGCCCCCTTCCGTGCGGAGGATTCAACCGACTGCCTGGCGCTGCTCGACGAGTGGGAGCGGGGCCAGGGGCGGAAGTACGCCTCGCTGCGCGATCGCGGCTACAACCGCGCCTGCATCGAGCTGGCCCCGCAGCTTCCCGATACCGACCTGCGCGGCGAGGTGATCCGCATCGACGGGCAGTTGCGTGCGTTCGCCTTCGGCGGCGAGCTGCGTGCCGGCCTCGGCGTCTTTTTCATTGCCAAGGCCGACCCGCAGGTGCGCGGTCTGAGCTACTTCCAGCGCTACCACTTCCTCTCCGCGATGGCGGAGTGCCCGCTGGTCAATGACTCCTCCGATATGGGTTCGGAGGGGTTGCGCCAATTGAAGCGGAGCCTCCGCCCGGCGGCCATGCACGCCCTCTACAATGCGCGCCAGGAGCGGCGGATCAACGTGCCTTCCGCCGCGCCTGGTGAGAAGAGCGGTCTGGCGATCCGCCACCGCGACCCCCGCCACTACGCCGAGCCGGAGCAGTGGATGCCGCTGTTCCAGGCCGGCGATGCCGAGCGGACGCTGCTGGCGCGGATGCGTGAGGCGATTCGGGCCAGTCGCCTGGAGCGGTCGGCAGCGGCCGGGATCGACCGCGCGTTTGCCGACAGCCGCTTTCCCCAGCGCTATGAGCGGCTGATCCTGATCCTCTACGCCCCCGGCCACCAGCGGATCCTGGTGAGCCGCGACGCCCATCCCGCCCTCTCCGCGGTGATGGCGCCGCTGTTCCGCCACCCCCGCCTGGCGGCGCTGGCCGCGGCGCCGTTCCGCCTGCAGCTCGATTTCGTGGTGGAGCCCCCGGCCCCCGTGGCGTTGGAGCAGGTGGGGATGAGCCGCCGCGGCGAGCGCCACTTCGAGGTGGGGCTAGACGGCCTGCTGCTGCGCGGGGCCGACGGCCGGCTGCACATCTTCACCCCCGGTGACGCCTACGTCCGCTCGACCCTCGGCATGGGGCAACTGCGCGACTACCTGCGCCGGGTCCACGGCGAGCCCTATCTGGCCGAGGCCCGCTGCGAGCGCTTCCGCTCCGCGAGCTTCGTCTGCGACGGCGAGGGGTGGGCCCGGCTCTACCGCGGCCACCCGGTGGTAGGGGCGCTCGGTCACGGCAAGCTGGCACGGGCCGTGGAGTTGGCGGTGGATCACATCCAGCGCACCCAGCAGGCGGACGGCCGCTTCCTCTACTACTACGACGCCGCCGCCGACTCCCGCCGCGATCACGAACACCCGAAACGGGACCCCGAGCGTAATCCGTTCTACAACATCCTGCGCCATGGCGGCGGCGGACTCACCTGCGCCTATTTCGAGAAGTGGAGCGGCCGCGGCACCACCCTGGAGAACATCCGCCGTGCCATCGACTTCCTGGTGGCCCAGACCCGCGTCCAGGAGTACGCAGGGCGCGAGGGGGCCTACATCTTCCACGAGCGCAAGGCGAAGCTGGGTGGCTCCGGCATCGCCCTCTACCTGCTGGCGGAGTACCAGCGGCTGAGTGGCGACGACCGCTACCGGGAGTGGGCGGAGCGCATCGCCTGGCACCTGCGCCACCAGATCACCGCAAGCGGCGAGTTCATCTACTACAACGTCTATCTCGACCAACCGGTGAGCGAGGCGGAGAACGGCGCCCACTTCTCCTTCTACTACCCCGGCGAGGCGGTCTGCGGCCTGGCCAAGTACCTCCACCTGGTGGCGGAGGAGGAGCGCGGCCCATGGTTCGCCGCCCTGCACCGGGCGCTCCACTACCTGATCGAGGTGCGCCCCGGCGAGCACGCCGAGCACTACACTGCGCTCCCCTCCGACTCCTGGCTGATGATGGGGATCATGGAGCTGTGGGACTTCGCGCCGATGCGCGACCCGCGCTACGCCGAGTTCGTCTTCACCGACGCCGCGACCATGGTCGACCACCTCTACAAGGTGAGCGACGCCCCCTATCCGGACTACGCCGGCGGCTTCCACTACCAGTGGGGCGACTTCCCCTACACCGACGGCGCCCGTTGCGAGGGGCTGCTGGGGGCCTACGAGCTGGCCCGCAAGATGGGCGAGGAGGCGAAGGCGCGCGACCTGTGGCGGGCGCTGCGGCTGGCCGCCTGGGCGCTGCTCCAACTGGTCAACGACGAGACCGCCATCTACCACGCCCGCAACCCGCGGCTCGCCCTCGGCGGCATCCGCTTCAAGCAGACCCGCCAGTGGTTCCGCATCGACACCATCCAGCACGTCGCCTCGTTCTTCGCCAAGCTGCTGCCCCACTGGGAGCGGGAAGAGGGGGGCGCGCCATGATCCGCCGTCTCGGACCCTGGCCGTGGACTCCCGGCGAGCGGCTC
This sequence comes from Endothiovibrio diazotrophicus, assembly GCF_054657215.1. Lineage (NCBI taxonomy): Bacteria > Pseudomonadati > Pseudomonadota > Gammaproteobacteria > Chromatiales > Thioalkalispiraceae > Endothiovibrio > Endothiovibrio diazotrophicus. The sequence goes on along the minus strand of NZ_BAAHXB010000116.1, from coordinate 9,243 downwards.
GGCGGCGGCGGCTATGCCGCGGTCTACGGCGCCCCGGGGGAGGGGCATGCGGTGAAGGTCTACCACGACCCGCACCACGCCAACACCTTCCAGCGCGAGGTGGCGGCGCTGGGCGCGCTGCAAGGGGCCCCCGGCGTGGCGGAGCTGCTCGACTATGGGCGCGACGCGGCGGGACGGCTGTGCATCGTCACCGAGCGCCTCGCCGGCGAGCGCCTCGACCGCCGCCTGCGCCGCGCGGGGACGCTGGACGGTGACGGGGTGGCGCGGCTGCTCGAAGGGCTGCTCCCGTTGCTCGCCGAGGTCCACCGCCGCGGCTGGCTGCACAAGGACGTCAAGGCCTCCAACGTGCTGGTCGACGGTGAGCGCTTCACCCTGCTCGACTGGGGCGTGGCCGAGCCCCTGGGCGATGGTCACGCCGAGCCGATCCGCGCCAAGCAGGAGTTCGTCGCCCCGGAGTGTTTCTACGGCGAGCACGACCCCTCGGGCGACCTCTATGCCCTGGCCTGGCTGGCGGTACAGGCCGCCAGCGGCGCGCTCCCCTACCACTTCGCCGAGGTCCACGACGCCGACTACCGGGTCGCCGCCCACTGCATGGAGCGGGTCGAGCTGCCGCCCGCGGTGCCCGCCGCGCTGCGCCCGCTGCTCCTCGGCTGGCTCGCCAAGAGCCCCGCCGAGCGCCCGGTGGGCTACGAGCTGACGGCGCTGCTCGCCCACCCGAGCGCCGAGCCCGACCCCTTCGAACACCTCGATTTCCGCCAGCTCGCCTTCGAGTGCGGCTGGCTCCACCGCGCCGCCCGCTACGGTGTCCCCTACGCCCAGTACCATTACGGCCGCCGGTTGCTCGATGCCGGCCGCGAGCGCGAGGCGCTCTACTGGCTGGAGGGTGCCCGGGAGTCGGGCTACCGGATGGCGGGCTACCGCCTCGCCCGTCACTGGGAGGCGGGGGAGGAACCGGCCCGGCAGCGGGCGCGGGCGCTGCTGCGGGAGCTGGCCGAGGCGGGGCACGGCGCCGCCCGCTACCGCCTCGGCCGGGCGCTGCTGGAGGAGGCGCCGGTGGAGGCGGAGCGCTGGCTGCGGCTCGCCGCCGAGGCGGGCGAGCGGCGGGCCCAGTACCGCCTGGCCCGCCTGCTGGAGGGGCGCCCCGCGGAGGCGGAGGAGGCGGCGCGTTTTCGCGCCATGGCCGCCGATCGGGGGGATCCGCGGCTACCTTCCGTGGTGCGTAAGGAGGGGTAGGCGATGGGTTGGCCGAAAACGATCGGATGGTTGTTGGGGCTGGCGGGGCTGCTGTGGGCGCTGCTCGCGGTCGCCGGCTGGAAGGGCCCGCGGGAGGCCCTCGACCTGCGCGAGGCCCACGGCCCCTTCCTCCTCCACTACACCCTCGCCGGTGCGGACGCCTTCCGCCCCCGCACCAAGGCGGGCGAGGCGCTGCTCGCCGGTACGGCGATCTCCGGGTTGTGGGAACAGCTCGACCGGGCGGAGCGAGCCTACCGGGATGGGCTCGGCCTGCGGTCGCCGTTGGCGGGCGAGCGCTACCGCGAGGTGATCGGCATCGATCTCCAGGTGATCGACCTGGGGGAGAGCAAGCGCGGCGCCACCGGCGACGAACCCCAGCACTTCGACTACCGCCGCTTCGGCCCCCGCGGACCGGTGCTCGCCATCGCGCTGAGCAACCGCTGGGCGCCGCCCAACCTGACCCCCGCCCACGAGCTGTTCCACGCCTACCAGAACGGCTATACCCGCTTCAAGAACCGCTGGTTCACGGAGGGGACGGCGCGGCTTGCCGAGAACCTTTCGGCCGAGCGCGGCTGGCGCAACGAACCGCTGCCGCGGCGGCCCGCCGAGCTGGCCGAGCTGCTCACCCGCTCCTACGACGCCAAGCGCTTCTGGAACCGCCTCGCCCTGCTCTGTGACCCCGGCTGCGACCGCGGGCCGGTGAATCGGGCGGAGGGGCGGCTGTGCGGGCGAAAGATCGTCCGCCCGCTGCTGGAGAAACTGGAGCGGCTGGACAAGGTGGCCGCCCGCGACCGCGGTATCGATTCCGCCGCGTGGCCGGAGCGCGAGCAGCGCGCGTCGGCCAACGATCCCTATATCCTGCGCGCGGTCAAAGAGGTGATGGAGGATGCCTGTCCGCTGCGCGAATCGGAAGAGCTGGTCGCCTTCCACCGCTTGCTCTCGTCACCACGCTCCGCGTGGTGATGGAGGCAGGGCTGCGGGGTTGATGCGCTGTGCCACATCCTGGACGCAGAGCGTCCAAGTAGCCGGTTACGACGCGGAGCGTCGTACCCAGAAGGTGGTATGTGGGGGGAGGGTGGTGTGCCCCCCCCCACCTCCCCCCCCTCCCTCGTTACCACGCTCCGCGTGGTAACGACGCCCTCTTCGACGCTCCGCGTCGTGCGTAGCGAGGGCAGCGGGGTTGAAGTGCCGTACCACGCCGCGGAGCGTCGTAACCCGATCACCGGATTACCCGATCGCTTTTGATGGATCACCGCGGCGATCGATGGCCGGCGTAGAGTGCGGCATGCGCATTGAGAAAGCGGGCGGCGTCGCCGGTCGCGGGGTCGCCGCAGCGCCCATCGCTCCCGCAGCGCGGGTCGTGGAGCGCCGCATTGGAGAAGAGCGGCAGGCTGGCGTGCTGGTCGCCGTGGATCGTGCGCATCCAGCCGCCGACCATGATGGTGCCGAACTCGCCGGGCTGCGGCTCGCCGTCGCAGTTGCCCACGGCGTAGCCGTTGGCATAGGGCGCGGCGGCGTGATCGTGGCCGCGGCCGGGCTGGCAGGCGTCCACCGCGGCGCCGTGGTTGAGCCCCATCAGGTGGCCCAGTTCATGGGCCAGGGAGTGGGGGCCGCAGGCCACGTCGAGCACCGCCAGGGCGCTGCGTGGCGAGGCCAGTTCCGCCTCGCTGCGCGGGATCTTCAGCGCCCGTCCGCAGCGCCCGTGGCCGCGCACGGTCAGGCCCTTCACCAGGGCGAAGGTATAATCGGCCCCCACCGCGGCGGTCCGCCGGAAGAGCCCGGCGAACGGCGGCGCCTCGCGGGACATGGCGTCGAGCAGCCGGGCCGCGTCGCGTTCGGCGACGGGGGTGAAGTCCACCGCCGCCAGCCGTGCCCGCAGCGCCACCCGGCTGTCGCGGAAATAGCCGTTGAGGGTGGTGACGTGGCCGGTGAGGCGCTCGCGCAGTTTGGTGCGCGCCGCCGCGTCGGGAGCGGCCCCGGCGTCGACGACGAAGCGCAGATCGATCACCGCGTCGGCCCCCCGGGCCGGCGCCAGTACCAGCAGCAGCGGCAGGCCGAGCAGCGCCCGCCGCAGCCGCAACCGCCGGCCCCGCGGGCCGCACAGTGGAGACGTCATGGGTGTCATCAAGAAGATCCTCTACCGCGGCAATATCCTCGGCAAGCCGCGCCACCGCAACCTTTTCCTCGACATGGAGGAGAACATCCACATCCACTACCGCGATCTGCGCATCGAGCTGAGCCGCGGTGAGTTCGAGGACATCGTCGCCGCCTTCACCAAGCAGTCCGCCGAGCTGCTGGGGATCATCGAGGAGAAACACTACCAGGACGGCCAACTGCCCAACGCCAACCAGGACGACGTGCGCATCTGGACCGAGTCGCGGCTCAAGCACGAGGTGAAGTACCACCCCACCCGCTTCTCGCTGGAGGAGTGCGGCGACGGCTACCACTTCCACTACCGCAACTACAAGTTCCTCATCGACCCGCCGGAGTTCAAGGAGCTGGTGCGGCTGTTCCGCTCCCTCGACGTCGACGGCCCCTATGCCGCCAGCTACGACGAGGTGCTGGCGCTGCTGGAGGCCAACGAGGTGGACTTCCGTCTCGATGCCGGCGACGCGCCCGGTGAGAAGCTGGCGATCCGCGTCGCCGGCCACCACCTGCCGAAGATCCGCGACATCTTCAACTACATCGGTTTCGCCCGGGAGGGGGCCGGCGAGCTGCGCCGCTATCGCGGCGAGCGGCTGGTGGTCGAGGCGCGCCCCGACAGCGGCCTCGACGCCCTCGACTACCGCCGCCGGCGCGGCCTCAATCAGGTGGGGCTGCTGGTCGACTATCTGGCCCGCCGCCAGGGGCGCATTGACGTCAACGAGATCAACCGCATCAAGGTGCAGGTGTTGGAACTCTACTTCGCCCTCGATGGCGGTGAGCGGCTCAACGTCGAGACCGACCCGGAGCTGTGGCTCTACGCGCCGGCCAACCGCCAGGTGATCTTCCCCTTCAGCCCCGTCGCCCGCGGCGGCCGCGCCGAGGCCGACCGCCTTTATCGCAGCTGGAGCAACCGGCTGAAGGGGTTCGACATGGGCTTCGTCAAGCCGGTAAAGGAGCCCTTCCCGGCCGCGGTGCAGGAGACGCTGCAGCGCCAGGTGGAGGAGGCGCTGCGCCGCGAGGTGGCCGCCTACGGTGCGGTGGAGAGGATCCACGTCATGGGTTCCGGGATCCGCGGCGACATGGGGCGCTACCAGGCCCCCTTCATCCACGGCAAGCTGGCCAAGCTGGGCTCGGACGTCGATATCCTGGTGGAGATCGACCCCGCCCGCGAGGGGGAGATTCCCGGCCACTGGAAGCTCCACCTGCCGGAGGCCTCCAACCACTGCTCGGTCTACCACGTCGGCGAGGTGCCGCTGGCCGGGGAGGCGGGCGACTGGGCCGAATGCCACCCCCACGTGCCGTTCATCGACCATCTGCTGGACGCCTACGTCTACCTCCCCTCCACCGGCTATCGGGAGGAGATCGACGCCTTCCTGAAGAAGTTCGGCGCCCGCTGCTTCTACGACCGGGCCCGCGACGGGGTGCTCTACCGCGGCGAGGAGGAGGGGCGGATCGCCCGCCTGCTGGGCGAGCGCTTCGCTCTTCCGGCACCCGCGGTGGAGCCGATGAGGGTCTCCACCGAGAACGCCCTCTACCGGGTCTTCACCCATGATGCCGCCTACGTCCTCAAGCTGTTCAAGGTCTCCGGCAACTACCACCGCACGCGGGTCGCCGAGCACACCGACTACGAGGCGCGGCTGGTCACCCAGCTGAAGGGGCGCGGCATCCCCACCGCCGGGGTGGTGCCGGCGAGCGACGGCGGCGAGGTCACCGTGGAGGGCTTTTCGGCGCTGCTCTTCGAGCGCATCCCGGGGGCGGTGGAGCAGCGCCCGGAGTATCCGCTGGAGGCGGTCGGCCCGGCGCTGGCGGCGATCCACCGGGTGCAACTGGAGCGGCCGCTCGACCTGCCCACCGGCTTCTCCTTCGACGACACCTGCATGATCTGGCTGCCGCAGTTCCAGAACTATCTGGCCGAGCGCGATCATCCGGCGGATATCGCGGAGGCGTTCCGCCGCTTGGCGCCGCTGGCCGAGCCGCTCTATCCGGGAGAGCAGCGGGCGCAGCTCTTCGCCCGTTCCCCGGCGGTCCACTGCCACGGCGACGTGACGCCGAAGAACGTCATCGTCGGCAGTGACGGGGTGGCCCGTTTCTTCGACTTCAACAACGCCTTCTTCGGTGCGCGGATGGCCGATCTGATGGATGGTGGATTCGAGTTCTCGCTGGCCGAGAAGTACGTCCATCTGGCCGACTTCCGCCGCTTCGACGCCTTCGTCGCGGCCTACGAACAGGGTGCCCCGCTCAGCGCCGAGGAGCGCGCCGACCTGCCGCGCTGGATTGCCCTGATGGGGGTGATCAAGTTCGCCAAGGAGGTCCGCGTGATCCGCGACCCCGCACTCAAACGCCAGCACTCCCTGCGTACCAAACGCGCCCTGGCCATCGCCGGGTTCCTGAGCGAGCGCATAGGCGCCTGTCGGGCTTAGGGCTCGCGAAAGAATAACTTCCTGTCTTGGGACGCCGATCCATTCCCTCCGGCGGCGTTGCGCAAAGGGTTGCATGCAACGAGCATGCGCCCCTTTGCGCGCCTTGCCGGAGGGGCGTCTCGACGCCCCAAGACAGGAAGTTATTCCTTCGCGAGCCCTTAGGGGGATCGGACCGGGGGCGTAATTGGCCGGCCGTTTCCCGAGGTGTTTGCAGTGGTGGCTTCGTTCAGCATGGCGCCCACGGGGCGCCCTATAGGGCGCCCCGCGGGCGCCGTGTCAAAAGGAAGCACCGAGGGTTAGGGGCGCGGTGTTCTTCCGGAATTCCGCTTGCCCTCGATCCGTTCGTCCCATTCTCCAATCGGGGGAACCGCGAATGCCGACGATCACTCCGCACGGGGTTTGTCCAACCAACCCAGCCCAAGCATACTTCGTGGTTTCAACCCGACCGAGGAGACGGGCAGTGATGGCGATGACGAAACGGTTCGGCCCCTGGCTGCTGCTGGCGGCCCTCGGCCTGCTCGGCGGCTGTGCCGCCAACCCGGTGACCGGCGACAGCGACCTGGTGCTGATGAGCGAGCAGCAGGAGCTCTCCCTCGGCCGCCAGGGCAATGCCGAGGTGATCAAGCAGTACGGCGAGTACGCCGACCCCGAGCTGAAGGCCTACGTCGACCGCGTCGGCAAGGCGATGGCCGCGCACAGCCACCGTCCCGGCCTGATCTACCGCTTCACCGTCCTCGACAGCCCCGAGGTCAACGCCTTCGCGCTCCCCGGCGGCTACATCTACATCACCCGCGGGCTGCTCGCCCTGCTCGACTCCGAGGCGGAGCTGGCCGCGGTGCTCGGCCACGAACTCGGCCACGTCACCGCCCGCCACGCGGTGCGTCAGCATACCAGCCAAGTGGTCACCGGCCTGCTCGGCGCGGTGATCGCCGCCGGCACCGGCATCCGCGGGGCCGGCGACGTCGCCAACCTGGTGGGCACCGCGGTGGTCCGCGGCTACGGCCGCGAGCACGAACTGGAGGCCGACCGCCTCGGCGCCGAGTATCTGGCCCGCGACGGCTACGACCCCCAGGCGATGATCCAGGTGATCCGCGTGCTCAAGGGGCAGGAGGCGTACGAGCGCCAGCGCGCCGAGGAGGAGGGTCGCGAGCCCAACCTCTACCACGGACTCTTCGCCACCCACCCCGACAACGACACCCGCCTGCAGGAGGTGGTGGCCGCCGCCGACCAGTTCCGCAGCGGGGAGACCGCGCGCACCGACCGCGACGCCTTCCTGCGCCGCCTCGATGGCCTCACCTGGGGGGATTCGGCGAGCCAGGGGATCCTCCGCGGCGACACCTTCTACCACCCCGACCTCGATTTCCGGTTGCAGGCGATCGACGGTTGGGTGCTGGTCAACCACGCCGACAATCTGGAGGCGCGGCGCAAGGACGGTGACGCCCGGCTGCTGCTCTCGGTGGCCGACCGCAACCGCCGCATCGAGCCGCAGGCGTTCCTCCGCGAACGGCTCGGCATCCGCGACCTGCGCGAGGGCCAGGAGATCGACCTGAACGGCCTGCAGGGCTACACCGGCATCACCGACGGCAAGACCACCTGGGGCAATCGTCCGGTGCGCGTGGCGGTGCTCTATCACGGCGACCGCGCCTTCGTCTTCCAGGGGGCGAGCAAGAGTGCCGACGACCCCTTCCAGCACGATGCCGAGATCGTCGCCGTTGCCCGGACCTTTCGCCCGATGACGGCCGACGAGCGCAAGCGCGTCAATGCCCTGCATCTCAAGGTGCGGCCGCTCAAGGGGGGCGAGACCTTCGTCACACTGGCCCGGCACTCGCCCATCGCCGACCATCCCGAGGAGCAGCTGCGGCTGCTCAACGGCCGCTACCCCGACGGCGAACCGCCGGCCGGATTGGTGAAGGTGGTGGAGTAGCCGGCCGGCCCGCGCCCGGGTCGCCGACCATTCGACACGAAGGGTACGAAGAGATCGGAAACCAAGGGTGTTCGGAGGGATGGATCAGCTTTGCTGATATCCCGTGCTTCCGTTTGATACGGCGCCCGCGGGCGCCATGCTGAACGAAACTACCGCTGAAAAAGGGTCGGAAACCGCGGGGTGTCCTGACGAGCCATCTTCTTCCCTTCGCGTCCTTCGTGGCAATGCAGTCTCCATCGGGGCTCGGGCGATTTCCGAACATCCGGATCGCGGTCGCGGAGGCGGGCTGGGCTGTCACCCGTTCAATGATCGCCAGGAAATGGAAATCGTACACCTCGCGGAGGTATCCTTTCGACCTCATCCCGAGCCTCGCATACAGGAATGAACGATGCCGTCGCCCGAACAACTCTTGCAGGTCATCAACATCCAGACCGAGATCGCGAAGCTCGGCCTGGATCTGGGTGGGGTCATGCAGTTCGTCGTCGAACAGACGCTGCCGCTGATCGAGGCCGACGGTGCGGCGATTGAACTGGCCGAGGACGGCGAGATGGTCTACCGCGCGGCTTCGGGAATGGCCTCCGCGCAGTTGGGGCTGAGGCTGGAGATCCAGAGCAGCCTCTCCGGCCTGTGCGTGATGAAGGGCGAGACGCTCGCCTGTACCGATTCCCGGGACGACCCGCGCGTGGACCGTGCCGCGTGCGAAAAGGTCGGCCTGCGCTCGATGATCGTCATGCCGCTCAAGCACCGCGGGGTGACGGTCGGGGTGCTGAAGGCGATGTCGGCACAGCCCGACAAGTTCGGTCAGGGCGACATGGCGCTGCTCGGGATGTTGTCTGAAGTGGTCGCCGCCTCCATGTTCTTCTCGGTCAAATACGACAGCGACGACCTTTTCATCAAGGCGACCCACGACGACATGACCGGGCTGGCCAACCGCGCGCTGTTCATGGACCGGTTGCGCAACGCCGTCTCCCAGACCCACCGGAGTGCGCGCCCGTCCGGCGTGTTGATGATCGACATGGACGGGCTGAAGCAGATCAACGATACCCATGGCCACCGTATCGGTGACGCGGTCATTCTCGAATTCGCCAATCGCATCAGGAAGGTGACCCGCGACACCGATACCGCCGCCCGGCTCGGTGGGGACGAGTTCGGCGTCATCCTCAGCCCGCTGGAACATCCGGAGGGGATCGAAGCCGCCATCCGGCGCATCGACACGGAGATCGACTCCCCCTTCGTCTTCGAGGAGCGGCAATATCCTCTGAAGGCCAGCATCGGTTCCGCGCTCACGCCCCACGACGGCGTCGAACCCGACCGGCTCCTGGAGGTCGCGGACCAGCGCATGTATGCCGTCAAACAGTCGCGAAAGCGAGGCTAGGAGCCTGTCGGACTTAGGATGAATCGGCCGCGGAAGCGGGATGACGGCCCTGCCCTTTTCCGAAAATCCTCGTCAAATAGCTCACTATTCTCCTCGAATTTTCGAAAAATTGGGGCCGCCCTCCTGCCCTCCCGCAGCTCGATCCC
>NZ_BAAHXB010000115.1:0-17211 GCF_054657215.1 Endothiovibrio diazotrophicus | reverse complement strand
CGAAGGCCGAAAACGGGAGGCGCCGGATTGCGGCGACAACGGGTGGGTGATTTCGTAACATGGCCGCATGAACCAAATCCTGATTGTCGAAGACGAGGCGGTGATCCGCGCGGCGCTGCGCCGGTTGCTGGAGCGCAACGGCTATGGGGTGGCCGAGGCGGGGAGCGTCGCCGAGGCGCAGGCGGGGGAGGACCCCGCCTCGTTCGATCTGGTGATCGCCGACCTGCGCCTGCCCGGTGCGCCCGGTACCGAGATGATCGCCCGCGCCGGCGACACGCCGGTGGTGATCATGACCAGCTACGCCAGCGTCAACTCGGCGGTCGAGGCGATGAAGCTGGGGGCGGTGGACTACATCGCCAAGCCCTTCGACCACGACGAGCTGTTGATGCTGGTGGCGCGCATCCTGGAGCAGCGGCGGCTGGCGCGGACCCACGCCGTGCTCCGCTCCGAGCTGGCGGAGGCCTATCCGGTGGCGGGGATGGTCGGCGAGTGTCCGGCGATGCGCGAGGTGCGCACCCGCATCGCCAAGGTGGCGCCCACCGACACCACGGTGCTGGTGCTCGGCGAATCGGGCACCGGCAAGGAACTGGTGGCGCGGGCGGTCCACGAGCAGAGCGGCCGCCGCGATGCGCCGATCATCACCGTCAACTGCGCGGCGATCCCCGAGGGGCTGATCGAGTCGGAGCTGTTCGGCCATGAGAAGGGGGCGTTCACCGGGGCGGTGGGGATGCGCGAGGGGTTGGTGGAGGCGGCCGACGGCGGGACGCTGTTCCTCGACGAGATCGGCGAGCTGCCGCAATCGGCCCAGGCGCGGCTGCTGCGGGTGTTGCAGGAGGGAGAGATCCGCCGGGTGGGGGCGGCCCACGTCCGGCGGGTGAACGTGCGGCTGATCGCCGCCACCCACCGCGATCTGCAGGCGATGGTCGAGCAGGGGGCGTTCCGCGAGGACCTCTACTTCCGCCTCAACGTGGTGCGCGTCGACCTGCCGCCGCTGCGCGAGCGGGGCGGGGATATCGAGACCCTGGCCGGGTTCCTGCTCGACAAGGCGTGCCGTCGGCTCAACCGGCCGGCCATGGGGTTGACCGGGGAGGCGCTGGCGGCGATCCGCGGCCACCGTTGGCCGGGCAACGTGCGGGAGCTGGAGAACGCGGTGGAGCGGGCGGTGATCCTCGGTGACGGCGAGGCGGTCACCGCGGAACACCTGGGCCTGGAGGGGACCGCGGCGGAGGCGGCCGGTGGACCGGCGGAGGGGGAGAGCCTGGAGGAGTATTTCGTCCGCTTCGTCCGCCGCCATCAGGGGGCGATGACCGAGACCGAGCTGGCCCGCCGCCTGGGGATCAGCCGCAAGACCCTGTGGGAGCGGCGGCAGCGGATGGGGATTCCCCGGTCCTAGGATTGGAATGAATTTTCGGTGATTGCCCTGGCGGGATCTTCCGCCTTGGTCTACATTCGAAAAATAAGATGATGACCGAGGGGCTCCGCCCGCCGCCGGCGAGCGCGGCGCCCCGGAATTTCTGCTGAAGTTGAATTCGACCACCAGAGCCCCCTTTTCCCCCTTCCCGCACCGGCGCGAGCCGGCGGCGCCCCGGGCTTCTGTCCCCAAATCGCTGTTCACCGATCGTCAAGCACTCCTGTTCTCCGGTTGCCGGCAAAGCCGTAACCGTACCGGCCGCGGTCTCGCCGCGGGATCACCTTCCCTCCCCGTGCGGGAGGTTGGCAGGGAGAGTAAGGGCTCTCCCACTGTTCGACCTGTAGGATGGAATTGTTGAGATGAAGAATATCTATGTCGGCAATCTGCCGTTCAGTACCACGGATGACGACCTTCGCTCCGCCTTCGAGGCCCACGGTGAGGTGAGTTCCGCCCAAGTGATCTTCGATCGCGAGACCCGCCGCTCCCGCGGTTTCGGTTTCGTCGAGATGCCCAATGCCCACGAGGCCGACACCGCCATCGAGGTGATGAACGGCACCGATATGGGCGGGCGTCCGCTGCGGGTCAACGAGGCCCGACCGCGGGAAGACCGTCGCCCCCCCCGGCGCGCATTTTGATTTTCGGCGGCTTGCCGGGGTTTGGGGGCGTACCGCCCGATCGCGGCGGATGTTGCTGATCGGTGCGTGCCCCCCTTCGGGGCCGCCGAAAATCAAAACATTGGGTGAAGTAGGGCGGGTGCATCGCGCCTGCCGTGGCGTTCGTGCTACTCCTGCCCGTGGGGTGTTCGCTCCGCTGCCAAGGCGGGCGCGGTATTCGTGTTGCGATCATCCCGGCCATGATCTTCTTCCGCCAACAGCGGAAAAAGATGGCGCCAGACGTTCTCCAGCAGGGTCGGTTGGCCCTCCGCCGTGGGGTGGAGGCCGTCGGCCTGCATCCACTCGGGCCTCAGCGCCACCCCCTCCAGCAGGAACGGGACCAGCGGAACCCCCTTTTTCTCGGCCAGTCGGCCGTAGACGGCGTAGAAAGGTTCGGTGAAGGCGGGGCCGTAGTTGGGCGGGAGGCGGATGCCCACCAACAGGATGCGGGCACCCGCCTCGCGACCGCGGTCGATGATCGCCACCAGATTGGCCTCCATCTCGTTCGCCGGGATGCCGCGCAGCCCATCGTTTCCTCCCAGTTCGATGATCAGCAGTGCCGGGTGGTGGCGCTCCAGTGCCGCCGGCAGGCGGGCGAGGGCGCCGCGGCTGGTGTCGCCGCTGATGCTGGCGTTGACCACTCGATGGGGATAGCCTTCCCGGCTAAGGCGCCGCTCCAGCAGATCGACCCAGCCGCTCCCCGCCGCAACGCCGTAGCCGGCGCTGAGGCTGTCGCCGAGTACCAGGATCACCGGTGGTTCGGCGGCGCACGCGGAGGCGAAGGTGAGGGCGAATAGCAGGGCGAGGGCGTGGAGGAGTTTCATGGGCGTGAGGGCGAGCGGATGACGATGTCGGAGCAGGGTGGGCCGATGGTGGAGGCCCGTGAGCTTACCAAGCGGGTGACCAGCCCGGAAGGCGAGTTGACGATCCTCGACGGGGTGACGCTGGCGATCGGTGCGGGGGAGGCGGTGGCGGTGATCGGCGCCTCCGGTTCCGGCAAGTCGACCCTGCTGGGGCTGCTGGCGGGGTTGGACACCCCCTCCCACGGCGAGGTGCGCCTGGCCGGCCAGCTCCTCGGCGCGTTGGACGAGGACGGTCGGGCGCGGCTGCGCGGCGAGCGGGTCGGTTTCGTCTTCCAGTCGTTCCAACTGCTCCCCAGTCTCACCGCCCTGGAGAACGTGATGCTGCCGCTGGAGCTGGCCGGCGGCGGCGGGGCGCGGGCGGCGGCGCTGGAGATGCTCGGCCGGGTCGGGCTCGGCGGGCGGCTGCACCACTATCCCAACCAGCTCTCCGGCGGCGAGCAGCAGCGGGTGGCGATCGCCCGCGCCTTCGTGGTGGGGCCGGCGATCCTCTTCGCCGACGAGCCCACCGGCAATCTCGATACCCACACCGGCGAGCGCATCGCCGAGTTGCTCTTCGATCTCAACCGGGAGCGCGGCACCACCCTGGTGCTGGTCACCCACGATCTCCATCTGGCGCAGCGCTGCACCCGTTCGGTGGAGCTGGAGGCGGGGCGGCTGTTATGAGAAGTGCGCGGCTCGGTCTGCACTCCCTGCGCCGGGAGTGGCGCGCCGGCGAACTGCGGGTGCTCGCCCTGGCGCTGGTGGTGGCGGTGGCGGCGATCACTTCGGTGGGCTTCTTCACCGATCGGGTACGGGTCGGTCTGGAGCGTCAGGCGGGGGAGCTGTTGGCCGCCGACCTGCGGGTGGTCGGCTCCGCCCCGCCGCCCGAGGCGTGGGCGGCGGAGGGGCGGCGGCGCGGGCTGGCGGCCAGCTCCTATGTCCGCTTTCCCAGCGTCGTGCTGGCCGGGGAGCGGGCGCAACTGGTCTCGGCCAAGGCGGTGGCGGCGGGCTATCCGTTACGAGGGGAGCTGCGTAGCGCGGCGACCCCGTTTGCCGCGGAGGAGGGGGGCGGGGCGCCGGCGCCCGGCACGGTGTGGGCCGAGGCGCGGCTCTTTCCGCTGCTCGGCATCGCGCCGGGGGATTCGGTGAAGCTGGGGCGCGCCACTCTCCGCGTGGCGCGGGTGCTCACCTACGAACCGGATCGGGGTGGGGGGTTCTCCGAGCTCGCGCCGCGGCTGCTGTTCAACGCCGCCGACCTGGAGGCCACCGCGCTGATCCGGCCCGGGAGCCGGGTGCGCTACGCCCTGCTGGCCGCCGGCGAGGTGCAAGCGGTGGCCGGCTTTCGCCGCTGGCTGAAGGAGCGGCTCGGGCCGGGGATGCGCATCGAGGGGGTGCGCGATGCCCGTCCGGAGTTGAAGAGCGCCCTTGAGCGGGCGGAGCGGTTCCTCGGGCTGGCGGCGATGGTCAGCGTGATCCTCGCCGGGGTGGCGGTGGCGCTGGCCGCCCGCCGCCACGCCGAGCGCCACCTGGACGGGGCGGCGGTGATGCGCTGCCTCGGCGCCGGCCAGCGGCAGGTGCTGGCGATCTATCTGTGGCAGATGGTGTGGCTCGGCCTGGCCGCCTGCGCGCTGGGGGCGGCGGTCGGCTATGGCGCCCAGGAGGGGCTGGTGCGGCTGCTCGGCTCCCTGGTGCCGGCCGGCGCGTCGGGGGCGCTGCCGGCACCCTCGCCGTGGCCGCTGCTGTCGGCGCTGGTCACCGGGATGGCGGCGCTGCTCGGTTTTGCCCTGCCGCCGCTGCTGCCGTTGCGCCGGGTGCCGCCGGCGCGGGTACTGCGCCGCGACCTGGGGCCGGCGCCCGCCGGCGCATGGTGGGTCTACGGCGGCGCGGTGACGGTGCTGGCCGTGCTGATGGCGTGGCAGGCGGGAGAGGCGCGGCTGGCGGTGCTGGTGATCGGCGGGGTGGCGGTGACCCTCGCCCTGTTGGTGGCCGCCGCCTGGCTGCTGGTGCGGGCGCTGCGGCCGCTGCGCGCGCGGGTCGGGGTCTCCTGGCGCTGGGGGCTGGCCAACATCGGCCGGCGGGCCGGCGGCAGCGTGATCCAGGTGGCCGCCTTCGGGCTCGGCATCATGGCGCTGCTGCTGCTCGGCATCGTCCGCGTCGATCTGCTGGAGGGGTGGCGGGCGAGCCTGCCGGAGCGGGCCCCCAACCAGTTCCTGATCAACATCCAGCCCGACGAGGTGGCGGGGGTGGCGCGCTTCATCCACGATGGCGGCGGGCCGCAGCCCGACTTCCGGCCGATGATCCGCGGCCGGCTGGTGCGCGTCAACGAGCGGGCAGTAGGGCCCGACGATTACCAGAACCCGCGGGCCCAGCGATTGGTGGCCCGCGAGTTCAACCTCTCGTGGAGCGCGGCGCTCTACCCGGGCAACCGCATCGCCGCGGGACGCTGGTGGTCGCAAGGTGACTCGCCGGGTCAGTTCTCGGTGGAGTCGGGGCTGGCCGAGACCCTCGGCATCGCGCTGGGCGACCGACTCCGCTTCCGCATCGCCGGCCGCGAGGTGGAGGGGCGGGTGACCAGTCTGCGTGATCTGGAGTGGGGCAGCTTCCAGGTCAACTTCTTCGTCGCCGCGCCTCCCGGGCTGTTGGAGGAGTACCCGGCCACCTACATCACCGCCTTCCATTTGCCGCCGGAGCGGCGGGGGCTGCTGGCGGAGCTGGTGAAACGCTACCCCAGCGTCACGGTGATCGACGTGGAGGCGCTGATGGCCCAGGTGCGCTCGATCATCGAGCGGGTCAGCTCGGCGCTGGAGTACGTCTTCCTGTTCACGTTGGCGGCGGGGCTGACGGTGCTCTATGCGGCGATCCAGGCGACCTCCGACGAGCGGATGCGGGAGTCGGCGCTGCTGCGCACCCTGGGGGCGGATCGGCGGCGGTTGTGGGGGGGGATGGTGGCGGAGTTCGCCACGCTCGGGTTGTTGGCCGGCACGGTGGCGGCGCTGGCGGCCACCGCGGTGGGGTACGGGGTGTCGCTGTCGGTGTTCGACCTGCCGTACCGTCCGGACCCGCTGCTCTGGCTGGCGGGTCCACTGGGCGGGTTGGTCGGTGTCGGTGCGGCCGGACTGCTGGGGGTGCGGCGGGTGGTGGAGCGCCCGCCGCTGGCTACTCTTCGTCGCTGATCTTCATCGAGGCCGGCGCCGGCGCGGGTGGCGTCTCCTCCTTGGGGGCGACGGCGCGGAGGCGGCGGGGGTGCTCGGTACAGAGGCTGAGCAGCATCAGCAGCTTGGCCGCCTGGGTCGCCTGGGCGTCCCCGGCGCTGGCCGCGATGGCAGTGGAGGTGGGGGCCGCCAACGCGATGAATGCGGCTGCCCCGAGCGCTACGATGGACCGTCCGATCTGGCTTTTCATGGATTTAACCTTTTTTTGATTGGGGCTATACGTTGCGGCGCGTAATGGAATTGGAAAAACTACGGATTGCTCCCCATCCCTTACCAAATATAGTATGAACCCTAACAACAACGAGCGACCTAGTCGCCAATTGCCCGCCTTTGGCGGGTTTTTTTTGTCCCGATTTTGCCCTCGCCTTTCCTGGCGGCGGGCGGGGCCGCCGGCAGGCGGTTGCGGACCGTATCCCGGTGGTTGTCGGTGGCGCGCGGCGCACTCTGCCCGCCCCTATTCGTGGTGGTAGATGCCGCGGCGGCTCAGCTCCCGCTTCACCTCCTCGGCCCGTTCGTTGGGGATCAGGTAGCCGTTGACCTGATTTCCCCGCTCATCGGTGAGGTACCAGTCGGAAGAGCGCGGCATGTAGCCGATCTCCGACATCAGACGAACCATTTCTGCATCGACCCACAACATGACGGCACCCTCCTCGCGATCCGACGGAATTCCGGCGTCGCCGGTCCGGTTGTCTGAAAATATGCACAGGTCGTGCCGTCGATCGATTGATCGACTCGTGGTTTGCGCGTAGCGTGGCTCCCATCAACCATCGGAGGAGCTTTCCATGAGATCCGGACAGATGATTCGCGGCATCGTGTTGTTGTTCGCCTCGTTCGCGCTGCTCGCCTTCCAGGGCGAGGCGCCGGCGGCCTCGGCGAAGGAGATCGACATCAAGGTGAATGCGGCGTTGAAGCGCTTCACCAAGGAGGTGGGGGGCGCCGATGCGTTCCTCGCCGAGGCGAAGGGGGTGCTGGTCTTCCCGGAGGTGATCAAGGCGGGGATCGGCATCGGTGGCGAGTACGGCGAGGGGGCGTTGCGTGTCAACGGCGCCACGGTGGTCTACTACAGCACCGCCGCGGCCTCCATCGGCTTCCAACTGGGGGCGCAGAAGAAGAGCGTGATCCTGGTCTTTCTCGAATCGGCGGCGCTGGAGAAGTTCCGTCACAGCGACGGCTGGGAGGTGGGGGTCGACGGCTCGGTGGCGCTGGTGGAGCTGGGGGCGGGGGGCATGATCGACTCCACCGTGGTCAACAAGCCGATCGTCGCCTTCGTCTTCGGTCAGAAGGGGCTGATGTACAACCTGACCCTGGAGGGATCCAAGTTCACCAAGCTGGAGCGGTGAGCGGTTGCCGTTTTGAGGCGGTGTCGACGGCGGCCTGTGGCCGCCGTTTTCGATTTTGGGTTGGTGTTTCAATACGAAGTGATGATGGGCGGGGTGCGTGGCGACCGGCGTCGGCGCAGGGGCGGAAAGGCAGAGGGAATCTGCGAGGGTGATTTTCAGCACGAAGGATCAAGAAGGAAGAAGTTGCTCCTACCGTATCGAACACAATCATCCCCTTCTCGCCCTTCGTGGTTGATCGAAGCATAGGGCGGGCCGTGCCCGCCGTGTTCAACGGAGCCGCCGTTCGGACCGTTTTCCCCCGTCCTTTCGGAGCGGTGCCTTCGTTCGGCATGGCGCGCGCGGCACGCCCTATAGGTCCCGCTTGGGCCGGGTATCTCGAGGGCCGGAGCGGGTGGTGAGCCCTTTTAGGGCCCGCGAAAGAATAACTTCCTGTTTCGGGACGCCGATCCATCCCCTCCGGCGGCGTTGCGCAAAGGGTTGCATACAACGAGTATGCGCCCCTTTGCGCGCCTTGTCGGACGGGCGTCTCGACGCCCCAAAACAGGAAGTTATTCTTTCGCGGGCCCTTATCCCCGGTCGCGTTCACCCCACGCGGCGAGGAATGCGGCGAACTGGTCGGTCGGCAGCGGGCGGCTGTAGTGGTAGCCCTGGGCCAGTTCGCAGCCCCGCTCGCGCAGCAACTGGGCCTGCTCTTCGTTCTCCACTCCCTCGGCGACGATGTGCAGGCCGAGGGAGTGGCCCAGCGCGATCACCGCTTCGGTGATTGCCACGTCGTTGGCGTCCCCCGGGGTGTCCTTGACGAAGGAGCGGTCCACCTTGAGGCAGTTGAGGGGGAAGCGCTTGAGGTAGCTGAGCGAGGAGTAGCCGGTGCCGAAGTCGTCCACCGCCAGGGCCACGCCAAGGCTGCGCAGGCCGTCGAGTACCGCGATCACCTGGTCGGGATCGCTCATCAGGGCGCTCTCGGTGAGTTCCAGCTCCAACTGGCCGGCGGCGATGCCGCTCTCCTCCAGGGTGTGGGCGGTGAGCGCCACCACCTCGCCCCGCTCCAGCTGGATGCTGGAGAGGTTGACCGAGATCCGCTCCATCGCCCCCGCCTCCAGCCAGGGGCGCGCCTCGCGGCAGGCGGTGGCCAGCACCCAGGCGCCGATCGGCAGGATCAGGCCGCTCTCCTCGGCCAGCGGGATGAACTTGTCCGGCGGCACCAGCCCGAGCTCCGGGTGGTGCCAGCGGATCAACGCCTCGGCGCCGATCACCCGGCCGCTGCGCAGGTCGATCTGCGGCTGGTAGAAGAGCGCCAGCTGATCGCGCTCCACCGCGTGGCGCAGCTCGGACTCCAGGCGCATCCGTTCGGCCGCGGCGTCGGTCAGCTCGCTGGTGTAGAACTGGTAGTTGTTGCGCCCCCGCTCCTTGGCCCGGTACATGGCGCTGTCGGCGTTGCGCACTAGGGTGGCGACATCGTTGCCGTCGTCGGGGAACAGGCTGATGCCGATGCTGGCGCCGAGGACCAGGTCGTGGCCCTGGATCTGGAACGGCTCGCGCAGCGCGCCGAGCACCCGCTCGGCGATCTCGTCGAGCCGGGAGAGCTGGGCGAACTCCTCGATGATCAACATGAATTCGTCGCCGCCGAAACGGCCGACGGTGTCGCCGTGGGGGACGGTGCCGCGCAGCCGCAACGCCACCTCTTCGAGCAGCCGGTCGCCCATCGGGTGGCCGAAGGTGTCGTTGACGGTCTTGAAGCGGTCGAGATCGAGGAACATCACCGCCACCCGCTCGTCGGCGTCGGTGGCGCGCTCGATGGCATGGGCGAGGCGATCGGTGAGCACCAGCCGGTTGGGCAGTTCGGTCAGCGGGTCGTGGCGGGCGAGGTGTTCGAGTTTCGCCTCGGTCTGCTTCAGCGTGCTGATGTCGGTGAAGACGGCGACATAGTGGGTTACCTCTCCGTGCTGGTCGCGGATCGAGCTGATGGTGATCAGCTCGGGGTTGACCTCGCCGCTTTTTTTGCGGTTCCAGATCTCGCCGCTCCAACTGCCGGTCTCGCGGATCGAGGCCCACATCGCCTGGTAGAACTCGGGGCCGTGGCGGTCGGAACGGCGCAGGTTGGGGCGCTGGCCGAGCACCTCCTCCTCGCTGAAGCCGGTGATCTCGCTGAAGGCGCGGTTGACCGCGATGATCCGCGCCTCCGCGTCGGTGATCAGTACCCCCTCGGCGGTGTTCTCGAAGACCGCCGCCGACTGGCGCAGCTTGGCCTCCGCCTGGCGCTGGGCGGTGACGTCGCGGAACACCCCGAGGGTACCGATGCATTCGCCCTCATCGTCACGCACCGGGGTGCGGATGGTGTGGATGATCGCCTCGCGCCCGTCGTGGAGGTAGCGTTCGTCCTGGTCCAGTGGCGCGCCGCTCTCCAGCACCCGGCGATCGTCGGCGCGGTAGCGCTCGGCCAGTTCGGCGGGGAAGTAGTCGAAGTCGTCGTGACCCACCACTTCGGCGGGTTCGAGGCCGAGGTCACCGGCGAAGGCGCGGTTGCAGGAGACGTAGCGGCCGCCGCAGTCCTTGTAGATCACCCGCTGGGGGATGTGTTCGACCAGGGTGCGGTGCTTGGTCTCGCTCTCGCTGAGTTCCCGCTGGCGCCGTTCGATCTCGGCGGCCATGGCGTTGACGGCGCGGGCCAGCCGCGCCATCTCGTCGCACCCCTCCACCTCCACCCGCGCGTGGTAGTCCCCTTCGCGCAGGGCGGTGACCGAGTCGAGCAGCCGGGCCACCGGCCGGCCGATGGCGCGGTGGGCGGTGACCACGCCGATCGGCAGGATCACCAGCGCCGCCACCACCAGCACGCCGAGCACTGCCGGGTAGGTGTTGCGCACCGCGGCGCGCACCTCCTCCTTGGGGACGGCGGCGAGGAGTACGCTGGTGCCGTCCTCTCGTGGCAGGCGGGCCGCGGCGAGGAAGTAGTGGGGATCGGGGAGCTGGGCGAAGGCGGGATCGGTGGCCGCCGGGTCGAGCACCGGGAGGGTCTCGGCGGGGGGAGGGGGCACTCGGTCGGCCAGTGCGCCCACGCCCACGCCCACGCCCACGCCCACGCCCACGCCCTCGCCGTCGTTGATCAGGGCGAACTCCTGGCCGCCGGCGCGTTCGATCTCGCGGACGAAGTCGTCTCCCAGGGTGAGGGTCGCCACCAGGGTGCCTACCGGCAGCGGCTCGCCGCCGGTGATGTGGCGGACGATGGGAGCGCTCGCCTCCAACGCCAGTTGGCCGTCCACACGGTGGATGTGCAGTTGGTGGGGGCGCTGGTCGGGCGGCAGGAAACCGGCGACCGCCGGTGGTTCGCCGCCCTCGATCCAGTCCGCATCCGCCGTTCGCCGCAGGGTGAGCGGTTGGCCCCCGCGATAGCTGCGGATGCCCTCCTCATTGCGGCCGTTGCCGAGGTAGTAGGCGACCAGCTCGCCGTCGGCGGTGTAGGCCACCAGCCGGCTCAGACGGGCGGTGGGGGCGAGCGCGGCGAAACGGTCGGCGATACGCCGCTTCTCCGGATCGAAGATCAGTGGCTGGTAGGTCCCCGCGTCGGCGTAGCGCTGGATCATGTTCATCGCCGAGACCAGCTCGCGGCTGGCGGCGATGGCCTGCGCATGCCCCTGGACGGTCTCCTCCGCGTCACGCAGGCGGTTGGCGACCAGGGCGTAGAGGTCGTGAAAGCTGCTCACCGCCGAGCGCTGGTAGTAGCGGGTGATCAGGTGGTCCAGCGCGACCCCCACCAGCAGCAGGGTGAGGGTGATGGTGCCGAGGAGCAGCAGCAGGAGTTTCCGTTTCATCGGGGGGGAGAATAGTGGTGCGATTCGGCAAGGAGGCGAACGCCGTCATTGTAGCGGTTTCCATTCCCGGTCGTAGGCGGGGGATGGGCGGGTTGGGGACGGTAGATTCGTTTTGTCAGGTTAAAGGCGAAAGGTAAAAGGTTATAGGGCCTTCGTCCGACGCGCTCCGGGTTTCGGTGCCGTATCGGTCGGGAAGCGGGGTGTCGGGGCGGCACAGCCCGTTTCTTCCCTTTAACCTATCACCTTTAGCCTTTGACCTGAGCAGCGCGTCCTCTGCTATCCGGTGGGCGTTTAGCGGAACAGCATCACGAAGCGCGAGAAAAGTTCGCGGTCGAAGTGGGCGGACATCTTCTCCTTCATCAGGGTCAGCGCGTCGAACGGGGTCATCGCCTTCTTGTAGGAGCGCTCGGCGGTCAGTGCGTCGAACACGTCGGCAATGCCGCAGATGCGGCCGTAGAGGTGGATCTCCTCGTTGTGCAGTCCCTTCGGGTAGCCGGTGCCGTCGGCGAACTCGTGATGCTGCATGATGATCAGCCGGCACTCCTCGGAGAGCGCGTTGGCCTCCTTCAGCAGCTTGTAGCCCTGGTAGGGGTGGATGCGCACCCGCTGCATCTCTTCGTCGGTGAGCCGGCCGGGCTTGTTGATGATCGCCGGGTCGACCCGCACCTTGCCCAGGTCGTGGAGGAAGAAGCCGGCGCCCAGCTCGTGCAGGTCGTGGGCGTCGCTGTCGGCAAACAGCGCCTTGGAAAGCATCAGCGAGGTGACGCCGACGTTGACCGAGTGGGTGTAGGTGTAGAAGTCGTGGGTGGTGATGCGCAGCAGGTTGGCAGCGGTGGCGTCGTCCGAGAGGATCAGGTCGGTGATCTGGTTGATCGCCTGCTTGCCGGCGCGCAGGGACTCGGCGGTGGGGCTCTCCAGCAGCCGCTCCATCAGTACCCGGGCGTTCTCGTAGACCGCCCGGGACTTGCGCTCCGGCGGCAGGGAGTGGTCGGCCAGCGCCTCGCGCAGGGCATCGGGGACGAGGGTGTCCGCCGACCACTTGGCGGGCGGCTCGCCCTCCCGCGGGTCGGGCGTGGGGTCCTGGTGGCTGATGTGCTCCAGTTCCTCGATGGTGGGCGGGGGCGGTACGCTACGGGCCGGGTCCACCGGCACCCGGGTAAGACCGCAGCCGGCGATCTCGCGGATCTGCTCGCGGCTCTTGATGCGGAAGCTCCCCTTGAGGAAGGGGTGGTTGCTCCACGAGAGCGGGAGGACCACGTACATCCCCTCGCGCAGCTCGTCGATGGGGATCTCGCGCAGTGGTGCGGTGCCCATCGGCGCTACCCGGCTTGCAGGGTGAAGGCGTCTTTGCCGGCACCGCAGTCGGGACAGACCCAGTCGGCGGGCAGCTCGTCGAAGGGGGTTCCGGGGGGAATGCCCTCGTCGGGCAGGCCGTCGGCCTCGTCGTAGATCAGGCCGCACACTTCACACAGGTAACGTTTCATTGGTCTCGGGGCTCCGCTCCGCCGGGGGGAGGATAACTGGGAAGTATAGCGAGGAGGGAGCGGTCAATTAAACGGGTTGTTGTGGGGATATTCGCCGACCTGCGTTTTTGGCGGGGGTGTATCACTCCGTCGACCTCGGGTCAAAGGCGATAAGGTCAAAGGTCAAAGGGAAGAGCGGTCGTGCCCGCCCGATACCGTGGTTTCCAGTCAATCCGGCAGCGGAAGCGTTGGATGACGTCGAACGAAGGCCCTTTAACCTTTTACCTTTCGCCTTTTACCTCATATCCACGACATCCGCCCCAGCTCGAAGCGGTGGGCGAGGAGGTCGTGATAGGGGTAGAGGCGCAGCTTGTAGTACTGCAGGCCGGGCAGGCGGGTGTTGAGGCGCAGCTCGAAGATCACCGCCCCATCGTCGGCGCGGCCGGTGGGGGTCATCGGCCGGCAGTCGCGGGAGGTGAAGCCGCCGTCGGCGGCGACCTTGCCCACCAGGCAGCCGAGTACCACGTCCTCCGGGTCGAGTCCGTCGAGCTCCACCGCCACCCGCACCACCACCTCCTCGCCGTCGAGCACGCTGGTGCGCACCTCGTCGATGCGCCGCGCGCGCACCTTCGGCCAGGAGGCCCGTACCTTCGCCTTCCAGGCGGCCAGCTCGTGGGCCGCGGCGGCGTCGTGATCCCCCGCGCCGAGCAGCTTGCGGCGGTGGGCGTTGGCCGGGGCGTAGAGGTTGGCGACGTAGTCGAGCACCATCCGCTGGGAGTTGAAGCGCGGCAGGATGGTGCGCATGGAGGCCTTCGACATCGCCAGCCACTCCTTCGAGTAGCCCTGGCTGTTGCGGTTGTAATAAGCGGGGACCACCTCCTTCTCCAGGATGTCGAGCAAGTCGTGGCCCTCCTCGCGGTCGCGGTAACTGGCGTCGAACTCCGGGCCGTGGGGGGCGATCGCCCAGCCGTTGGCGACGCCGCCGTCGTTCACGTAGCCCTCGCCCCACCAGCCGTCGAGCACGCTGAGGTTGATCACCCCGTTGACCCCTGCCTTCTGGCCGGAGGTGCCGCTCGCCTCCAGCGGGTATTCGGGGTTGTTGAGCCAGACGTCGACGCCGGAGACCAGTTCGCGGGCCAGCCCCAGGTTGTAGTCCTCCAGCAGCAGCAGCTTGCCGATGAACTCGGGGCGCCGGGAGATCTCGTGGATGCGGCGGATCAGCTCCTGCCCCGGCTGGTCGCTGGGGTGGGCCTTGCCGGCGAAGAGCATCAGGATCGGGCGCTCGGGGTCGTTGACCAGGCGGTCGAGCCGCTCCAGGTCGGAAAAGAGCAGAGTAGCGCGCTTGTAGGTGGCGAAGCGGCGGGCGAAGCCGACGGTCAGCACGTCGCTGGTGTGGGCGGTGAGGTTGCGGGTGAGCGCCTCGATCAGGGCGCGGCTGGCGCCGTTGCGCTGGCACTGCAGCTCGACCCGCCGGCGCACCTCCTCGAGCAGGCTGGACTTGAGCGACTTGCGCACGCTCCAGAAGGAGTGGTCCGGGATCTCCTGGATGCAGTTCCAGTAGTCGGGATCGGTGAGCCGGTTGCGCCACTCGGCGCCGAGGCTCAGGTCGAACAGGTTGGCCCACTGGCGGGCGAGGAAGGTGGGGACGTGGATGCCGTTGGTGACGTAGGCGATCGGGTTCTCCTTGGGCGGGATCTCCGGCCAGACGTAGGCGGCCATCTCGGCGGCGACGTCACCGTGGATGCGGCTCACCCCGTTGTGGAAGCGCGAGCCGCGCAGGGCCAGGGCGGTCTGGTTGAAATTGCCGGGGTAGCCCGGGGCGGAGCCGAGGGAGAGGAAATCGTCCAGCGACAGGTTGAGGTCGCGGGCAAAGGCGCCGAAGTAGTTGCCCATCAGCTCGTTGGAGAAGGCGTCGTGGCCGGCCGGCACCGGGGTGTGGGTGGTGAAGATGGTGCCGGCGGCGATCAGCTCGAGGGCGCTGTCGAAGGACATCCCGGCGGCGACGTGCTCGCGGGCCCGTTCGAGGATCTGGAAGGCGGAGTGGCCCTCGTTGATGTGCCATACCGTGGGGTGCAGACCGAGGGCGCGCAGCGCGCGCACGCCGCCGATGCCGAGGACGATCTCCTGGCGGATGCGGGTGTTGAGATCGCCGCCGTAGAGCTGGTAGGTGATCGCCCGGTCGTCCTCGTTGTTGCCCTCCAGGTCGCTGTCGAGGAGGTACAGATCGATGTGTCCCGCCTTCACCCGCCACACCTTGAGGGTGACGTTGCGTCCCGGCAGCTCCACCTGCACCGTGATCGGGTCACCATGGGCGTCGAGGGCGGGGCGGATCGGCAGTTCGCCGAACTGGCTCGGGGTGTAGACCGCGATCTGGCGTCCCTCCTTGTCGATCTGCTGGGTGAAGTAGCCCTTGCGGTAGAGCAGCCCCACCGCGACGAAGGGCAGCCCGAGGTCGCTGGCCGCCTTGCAGTGGTCGCCGGCGAGGATGCCGAGGCCGCCGGAGTAGATCGGCAGCGACTCGTGGAGCCCGAATTCGGCGCAGAAGTAGGCTACCAGGTCGTGCTCCGGATCGAGGTGGGCGGTGACCGAAGGCTGTGGGCGGTTCTCCTGGTAGGTGTCGTAGAAGGAGAGCACCCGGTTGAACTCGACGACGAAGATGCGATCCTCGGCCGCCTCCTCCAGGCGGCTCTGGGCGACCCGGCGCAGGAACAACTTGGGGTTGTGGCCGCACTCTTCCCACAGTGCGGGGTCGAGCCGGCAGAACAGGCCGCGCACCTCGCTATCCCAGGAGTAGAGCAGGTCGTTGGCCAGCTCTTCCAGGCGGTGCAGCGGCTCGGGGATGTGCGGGCGGACTTCCAGGGAGAAGAGGGTTCCGGGGGTGGTGTTGGACATGGTGGTTTCGATTCTGTTTGGGCGTGGCGGGCAGGGATGCCGATTGTCGCGATTCCCTGTTACGGGTCAATGAACAGGTCATCGGCAGGTAAGGAATATCCTTTTTTGACCCGTTTTTTTTCTCTGATTGGTTCATGCTTCAGAAGCAACGGATGGTCGATTGCGCGGGGGCACAGTGTTGCGCTGTCTGTCGCTGGTGGTGATCGCCGCGTGGCTGGGCAGGGCTAGCGTCGCTGCGGCCGACCGTCCGGCCGGGGAGATCGCCATCGGCGTGCTCACCCTCCACGGCTCCGAGCGGGTAGTGGATCGCTGGGGCCCTACCGCAGAGTATCTCACCGGCAAGGTTCCCGGTCACCGCTTTCTGCGGGGGCGGCGCAGCCGCGAGCTGATCCCGGAAGTGGCCGGCGACGGCATCCTCGGCCTCGATCGGGAGGGGGGCCACACTTTCTTTCAACACCGCCGCCGAACGGGCGCTGGTGGAGGCGATGGGGTGACGAGATGGCCGGGAGCGGTCTGGTCGAAACCACTCCTGATTACCACGCTCCGCGTGGCAACCAGGCCATCCGTTTGGACGCTCCGCGTCAGCGCCGCGGCCTGGTATCACCGCCGCGCCTGAAGCTGGACGCAGAGCGTCCAGGGACACGGGTTACGACGCAGAGCGTCGTAACCAGAACGCACCAGAACGCTTGCTTTCCGGTTGGCTCCTCCCCTGGTTGCTCCTCCCCGGCTCCCCCTGGTTGCGACGCTCTGCGTCGCAACCGACGACCTTGGACGCTCTGCGTCCTACCGGCCGGCCGGTGCGGAGGTGATGTCGGCGCAGCTCCGAGGATCACCGTCCGTTCCACCCCCTCTCCGCACCGACCCCATTCCCAATGACCGGCCATTTTACTCAACGTTGTTCACACCACTTCATTTGTTACGGTTTCCTGAAGTTCTGATTAAACATCCGTGTCTAAGTGATTGATGTTGTTTGTAAGTAATTGATTTTATTTGATTTGTGGTTTGCCTGTTTTTTGATCAACCTGTTCCCGAGGCCGCCGTTGCGCGGTCTGGCGGGGGTTATTCGACGGTTATCCCCAAACTTATCCACAGCATTTGTGGATAACTTCGGGGCGCGGAAGAGCGCGTTTCCTTTCCGTTCCTGTGGGGGGGGGCGTTCGCGGCGTGCCCCGGTCAGGCGACCTCAATAGGCCGCGTAGGACTTCTCCTCGATCAGCACGGAGTCGGTAGCCAGGTTGATCTCCCGTTTGATCGCGCAGCGGCGGTCGTTCTGGTGGTAGACCGCGCGGGCCAGGGTGATGAAGCGCTCGCCGAAATCCCCGTTCCGTTCGCAGTCGCGGATCGCGTCCTCGGTCTCCCAGAGGCCGGCGTTGGCCTCCTTCAACTGCTCGCGCAGGGCGCCGACGTCGGGTAGGGCGGCGGCGCGCAGCACCTCGTTGAGGGCGTTCCACTCGGCCTCGATGTTGCGCCGCTTCTCCTCGGCGTCGATGTGCTGGAGCTTTAGCTCCAGGATGGTGAGTTTGTCGATCAGTTCGCCGGCCGGTACCGGGATCGAGATCATCATGGCGTCGTCTCTCCACGCGGTCGTTGTT
>NZ_BAAHXB010000114.1:0-17295 GCF_054657215.1 Endothiovibrio diazotrophicus | reverse complement strand
TTAACACTGGGATCGTGGGGGATTTCAAGGGTGTCGGGGGAGGGTGGGAAGGGCGAAGCGAAACTACGATTCCCCATCGCCCTACCGGCTCCTGCGGAGGCGGCCGCTATTGATCGCTTACCGGTACCACTTTCTGGTCGGGGCTGAGGGCGGCCACGTCGCGGGCGGCGATGGGCTGGTCGGCGTCGATGCCGGTGAGGATCACTTGGCGTTCCTGGTAGCGCGGGCCGAGCTCCACCTCCCGCCGCTCCAGGCGGTTTTCCGCGCCGATCCGGTAGAGGTAGGCCCGCCCCTCCTCGCGCAGCACCGCGCTCACCGGTACCGCGATCACCCCGTGCAGCGGCGCCAGCGGCAATTCGGCGCGGGCGAGCTGGCCGGGGAGCAGGCCCTGGCCGTCGAGGCGGATGCGCAGCGGGTGGGTGTGGGTGGTGGGTTCGGGGTCCCGCTGCAGGGCGACCACCTCGCCGTCGCGCCGTTCGCTGCCGACGGTGACGGTGAGCGGACGGCCCAACTCCAGCACCCGCGCGCTCTCGCCGCCCGCCTCCAGATAGAGGTCGAGGCGATCGGTCTCCACCAACGTCAGTGCCGGCTGGGAGGAGGTCACCGAGTCGCCCACCTCGAAGTTGACGCGGTTGACCGTGCCGGCGAAGGGGGCGGTGAGGGTGGTGCGCCGCACGTTGCGACGGGCACGCTCGACGGCGGTGCGGCTCAGGGTGAGGCGCGGCTCGGTGCCGTCGACGCTCTGACGCAGCCGTGCCTCGTCACCCTGCAGTTGAAGCAGTCGCTGGCGCGCTTCGTCGAGGTTGGTGTGGGAGGCCAGCGACTGCTCACCGAGGCGCTCCAGTCGCTCCACCTCACGCTGCTGGAGCTTGCGGTGTTCGCCCGCCAGGGCGAGCAGGCGGCGGTCCCGCGCCACCGCCAGGCGCTCCTCGGCGAGGCGCGCCTGCGCCTCGGCCAGGGCGTCGCGATAGTCCGCTCCGTCCAGTCGGGCGAGCGGCGCACCGGCGACCACCCGCTGGCCCGGCTCCACCAGCCGCTCGGTCACCCGCCCCCCCACCTCGAACTGGAGTTGCGCGCTGCGCGCCGGCTGCAACTGGCCGGTGAGGCGGGTGGTGGGCGTGAGGTCGAGGCGCGTGGTGCGGGTTACCGCCACCCGCGCCGGGGCGCTCTCGCGGAGTTCCGGCTGGGGGACCGGCCGGGTGGCGACGAGGGTGGTGGCGCCGACGCCGACGGCGAGCAGAACGAGGAGGATGGGAAGCGCTTTTTTCACCGGATTATGGGGGGGCGTGGCGGGAAGACAACGGGGGGCGAGTGGGGTATTCTAGGCCACTTCGTCGAGCCGGGGCCAGGAGGTGGCCGGGCGCGGTGAGCGCGGGGCAGGGGGGAGTGGTCCCACCGTCCGTCCCGGCTCACCGTAGCCCACCTGCCTCCCCTGCATCTCCGGCGGGCCCTGTCCACAACAAGAATGCGATCCGTGAAGCGTCACTTCCCTTCCCCCCTTCCCGTGGCGGGTCTGATCTCCGCCATCCTCGGTGGCCCGGCCCTCGCCGCCCCCGGGCCCGGACAATGGGCCTGCGAGAGTGCCGCCGACGGCGGTTGGGCCTGTTTTCAGGTGACCGGGAGTGGCCGGGTCCCGGTGAACGTCACCCCGGTGCCCAAACCGCTGTCCACGCCGGCTGCGGTCGCTCCGGGCGCGGTCCCGGCCGAGCCTGCGGCTGCAGCCGGGGAGGGAGCGGCCCGCGCAGCGGTTCCCTCGGAGCAGCCGGCTGAGGAGGCCCCTCCCGAATCCACCCCTCGCCCCGGTGCCGGGCCGCAAGCGACTCCGGAGCCGCAGCCGATCCACTACCCGAAGCCGCGCCGAGCCGCTGAACCGGAGCGTGCGCCGGCGGCGCGCCCCGTCGCGCCGCGGATGGAGCCGGAACCGACGCCGGCGCCAGAGAGGCGACCGCGAGCGGAGCGCGCGGTGCCCGACGCGGGGCGACGGGACTACTCCCCGGGCGGTGCCGCCATGGCCGAGCGCTACTGGGAGTCGGGGAACCGCTGGGCGCTGTGCGGCGATCCCGCCCCCGCGGCGGAGATCCCCGCCGCCGAGCTCGACGCGCGGCGCCGCGAGGAGCCGATGCGCGCCGAGGCGGACGGCGCCGACATCCACCTCAAGGGCACCTCCACCTTCAGCGGCGGGGTCACCCTGGACCGTGCCGACCAGCACCTGGATGCCGACCAGGTGGACTACGACAAGCCCGCGGCGGTGGCGGTGGCGGAGGGCAACGTCGTCTACCGCCAGCAGGGGTTCGAGATCGACCGCGCCGCCACCGGCCGGGTGGAGATGGACGCCGATCGGGCGGAGTTCACCGAGATGGCCTATCGGCTGCCGCGCCAGCACGCCCGCGGCGAGGCGGCCACGGCGCAGATGGAGGCGGGCGGCGACCGCGCCCACCTGGAGGGGCTCAGCTACACCACCTGTCCCGACGGCAACGGCGACTGGCTGCTCACCGCCGAGCAGATGGATCTCGACTACCCCAGCAACGAGGGGGTGGCGCACCACGCCAAGCTCCGCTTCAAGGGGGTCCCGCTGCTCGCCTCGCCGTGGCTCAGTTTCCCGCTGGACGAACGGCGCAAGTCGGGGCTGCTGGCGCCGAAAATCGGTGCCTCGGATGCCACCGGCTTCGACGTCGCGGTGCCCTACTACTTCAATCTCGCGCCCAACTACGACGCCACCCTCACGCCGCGGCTGATGAGCGACCGCGGGGCGCAGCTGGCGGCGGAGCTGCGCTACCTGCAGCCGGACTACCACGGCACCCTGGACGTCGAGCTGCTCCCCGACGACGACCAGACCGGCGACACCCGCGGTCTGGTCAGTCTCGACCACGTCGGCACCCCCCTTCCCAACGTCTACACCGAGGCGGTATTCAACTACGTCTCCGACGACGCCTATCTGAATGATTTCGGCGGCTCCCTGGCGCGTTCCAGCACCACCCATCTGGAACGCTACGTCTATGCCGCCTATTTCGGCGGTTACTGGAACCTCGCCGGCCGGCTGCAGGACTACCAGACGGTGGACCCGGCCATCACGGCGTGGGGCAAGCCCTACCGCAAGCTGCCCCAGGTCACCTTCGAGGGGGAGTGGCCGTGGCAGCAGGGGCTGCGCTTCGGGGTCAACGCCGAGTACGTCAACTTCGACCGCGAGGTGGGGGTCACCGGCAGCCGGGTGGACGTGCAGCCGCGGGTGAGCCTCGACTGGGGCGGTCCCGGTTACTACGTGACTCCCTCGCTCAGTTACCGCCATACCGCCTACAACCTGGACAACGTTGCCGCGGGCAGTCCCGACTCCCCGGATCGCGGCCTGCCCATCGTCAGCGTCGACGGCGGCCTGTTCTTCGAGCGTGACACCGCCATCGGTGGCCGCTCCCTGGTGCAGACCCTGGAGCCGCGCCTCTACTACCTCTACGTGAAGGACCAGGACCAGTCGCAACTGCCGCTGTTCGATACCGCGATCTACGACTTCAGCTTCTCCCAGCTGTTCCGCGAGAACCGCTTCGGCGGCAGCGACCGGGTGGGGGACGCCAATCAACTCACCCTGGCCCTCTCCAGCCGCTATCTGGACGGAACCAGCGGCCGCGAACTGTTCCGCGCCAGCGCCGGTCAGATCCTCTACTTCGACGATCGCAACGTCACCCTGCCCGGGATGGCGGTGGAGAGCGACGACACCTCGGACTTCGTTGCCGAGGCGGAGTCGCGGCTGTGGCCGGACTGGCTGGTGCGCGGCACCTGGCTGTGGGACGTGCAGGATGAGGACACCGACAAGGGGGTGGTGCAACTGCGCTACAACCCCGGCAAGCGGCGCATCCTCAACCTCGCCTACCGCTACCGTCGCAACCTGATGGAGCAGACCGACGTCTCGCTGTTCTGGCCGGTCACCCCCAACTGGGCGGCGATCGCCCGCTGGAACTACGACCTGCGGGGGGATCGCGGTCTGGAGACCCTGGCCGGCTTCGAATACCAGAGCTGCTGCTGGGCGTGGCGGATGGTCGGGCGCAGCTACGTCAACGACGACAGCGGCGAGAGCAACAGCGGCATCTATCTCCAGTTGGAGCTGAAGGGGCTGGGCCGCCTCGGCAGCGGTCTCGAATCGGTGCTCGAACGGGGCATCCTCGGCTACGGCACGAATTGATGATGGAACACCCGATGACGTTTTTCCGAATCCTGCTTCTCGCCCTGGGCCTGTCGCTCCTCGCCACCGCCGCCCGGGCCGCTCCCCAGCCCGTGGACCGCATCGTCGCGGTGGTCAACGACGCGGTGATCGTCAAGAGCGAGCTCGACGCGGCGATCGCCGAGACCGAGCAGCGGCTCGAGCGCTCCGGTTCGGACGGGCGCATGCCGCCACGGGATCTGCTGGAGAAGCGGGTGCTGGAGCAGTTGGTGATGACCGAGCTGCAGCTCCAGCAGGCCGCCTCGGTCGGCATCCGGGTCGACGACCAGCAGGTCAACGAGGCGCTGCGCCGGATCGCCGATCAGAACCACCTCACCCTGACCCAGTTCAGCCAGGTGCTGGAGCGGGAGGGGATGCCGTTCGCCCGCTTCCGCGAGAAGGTGCGCAAGGAGATGATCATCACCAAGCTGCGCCAGCGGGAGGTGGTCAACCGGATCACGGTCACCGACGAGGAGGCCGACGCCTTCGTCGAGCAGGCCAAGACGCTGGGCGGCGACAACCGGGAGTACCACCTGGCCCACATCCTGGTCAGCGTGCCTCCCGAGGCCACCTCCGAGCAGGCCCGCGCCGCCCGTCTCGAGGTGGAGCAGGTGCTCGGGCGGCTGCGCTCGGGGGCCGATTTCACCCAGACCGCGATGCACGTCTCCGACGGCCGCCACTCCCTCGAGGGCGGCGACCTGGGGTGGCGCAAGCGGGAGCAGATCCCGACGCTGTTCGCCGAGGTGGTGGCCAAGCTGGCCCCCGGCGAGGTGAGCGATCCGATCCGCAGTCCCAGCGGCTACCACTTGGTGAAGCTACTGGAGGTGCGCGGTGGCGAGCGGATGATGGTCACCCAGACCCACGCCCGCCACATCCTGATCATGCCCGACGAGGTCCACTCCGAGCAGGAGGTGAAGACCCGGCTGGAGCAGCTGCGGCTGCGCATCGTCGGCGGCGAGGACTTCGCCACCCTGGCCCGCGGCCACTCCCAGGACCGGGTCTCCGCGGCCAATGGCGGTGATCTGGGCTGGGTCACCCCCGGCACCATGGTGCCCGAGTTCGAGTCGGTGATGGATGGCCTCGCCCCGGGTGAGGTGAGCCCGGTGTTCAAGAGCAAGTTCGGCTACCACATCGTGCAGGTGCTGGAGCGGCGCAACCATGACTCCACCGCCGACATGCAGCGAGCCAAGGCGCGCGAGATCATCGGCAAGCGCAAGAGCGAAGAGGCCCTGGAGAACTGGTTGCGCCAACTGCGCGGCGATGCCTTCGTCGAGTATCGGCTGAACGACGACTACTGATCCCTTGATTCCCCGTTTGGCACTCACTCCCGGCGAGCCGGCCGGGATCGGGCCCGATCTGGCGGTGATGGCCGCCCAGCGGGAGCACCCCGCCGAGCTGGTGGCGGTATGCGATCCGGCGCTGCTGGCGGCGCGGGCAACGGCGCTGGGGTTGCCGCTGGCGCTGGAGGCGGTGGATCTGAGCGCACCAGCCGCGGCGCAGCGGGCGGGGCGGTTGAAGGTACTGCCGGTGGCGCTGGCCGCCGCGGCCGAGGCGGGAAGGCTCGATCCGGCCAACGGCGAGTACGTGCTGGAGACCCTGCGGCGCGCCGCCGACGGGTGCCTGGCCGGCGAGTTCGCCGCGCTGGTCACCGGGCCGGTCCACAAGGGGGTGATCAACGAGGCGGGCCACCCCTTCACCGGCCACACCGAATTCCTCGCCGAGCGCACCGGCGGCGATCCGGTGATGATGCTCGCCTGTCCCGGCCTGCGGGTGGCGCTGGCCACCACCCACCTGCCGCTACGGGCGGTGGCCGACGCGATCACCCCGGCGGTGCTGGCGCGGGTGATCCGCGCCCTCCACCATGACCTGCGGCAGCGCTTCGGTATCGCGGAGCCGCGCATCCTGGTCTGCGGCCTCAACCCCCATGCAGGGGAGGGCGGGCACCTGGGGCGCGAGGAGATCGAGGTGATCGAGCCGCTGCTGGCGCGGCTGCGCGGCGAGGGGATGAGGCTCGAAGGGCCGCTGCCCGCCGATACCCTGTTCACCCCCCGCTACCTGGAGCGCTGCGACGCGGTGCTCGCCATGTACCACGACCAGGGGCTGCCGGTGCTCAAGCACATGGGCTTCGGCCGGGCGGTCAACGTCACCCTGGGGCTGCCCATCGTCCGCGTCTCGGTGGACCACGGCACCGCCCTCGATCTGGCCGCCACCGGCCGCGCCGACCCCGGCAGCCTGGAGGCGGCCATCGCCACCGCGCTGGAGATGGTCGGGCGGACGTGAACATCCAACGCAAAGGTGCAAAGACGCGAAGGGCGCGAAGTGGCGAAGTCGCCTCGCCGGTTTCGCGGGCGGCATATGCGGAAAACCACACGCTCCTTTGCGCTCTCTGCGTCTTTGCTCCTTTGCGTTAAATAAGGGCGTTATTCATGGCACATCGTCCCCGCAAGCGGTTCGGGCAGAACTTCCTCACCGACCGGAGCGTGATCCGCGGCATCGTCGCGGCGATCGCGCCGAAGACGGGGCAGCGGTTGGTGGAGATCGGGCCGGGACGGGGGGCGTTGACCCTTCCGCTGCTGGAGGTCCTCGGCTCGATGGACGTGGTGGAGTTGGACCGCGACCTGATCCCGGTCCTGCGCACCGTTTCGGCCACCGTCGGCGAGCTGCACATCCACGAGGCCGATGCGCTGAAGTTCGATTTCCGTGAGCTGGCCTCCTATCTGGGGGATGACGAGGAGGAGGATCAGCGGCTGCGCGTGGTCGGCAACCTCCCCTACAACATCTCCACCCCGCTGCTGTTCCACCTGATCGATCAGCTCGAGGCCATCCGTGACATGCACTTCATGCTGCAGAAGGAGGTGGTGGAGCGGATGGTGGCGGCCCCCGGTGGCGGTGACTACGGGCGGCTGTCGGTGATGATCCAGTACCGCTGCCGCGCCGAAAAGCTCTTCAAGGTGGCACCTGGCGCATTCTTCCCGCCGCCCAAGGTGGAGTCGGCCATCGTTCGCCTGGTGCCTCACGCCGTGCCGCCGGTGGAGGTGGGCAGTGAGGCGACCTTTGCCAATCTGGTGCGCCAAGCCTTCTCCCAGCGCCGCAAGACCTTGCGCAACAACCTCAAGGGGTTGCTCGACGCCGCCGCCATCGAGGCGGCCGGCGTCGATCCCTCGATCCGCCCGGAACAGCTCACCCTCGCCCAGTTCGCCGCCCTTAGCCGGGCGGTTGGGGCGTGACCGCGGGGCGCCGCAAGCGGCCGCTGAAAAAGTGTCCCCTTTCCTGGTGCCGATCGCTCGCCGATCAACGGGCAGGTGCTGGAGTATACTCACCGTAGTGACGGAGCCGGGGAGAGCGGTCATGTACAAGAAGATCCTGGTGGCGCTCGACTTCTCGCCGGAGTCGGAGGCGGTCGGGCGGCGGGCGGCGGAGTTGGCGGAGCGCTGCGGCGCGCAGGTGTCGCTGATCCACGTGGTGGAGTTCATGCCGATGGACCTGGGTGACGGCATGATGCCGGTCGAGCCGATGGGACTCGACGAGGAGCTGGAGGCGCAGGCGCGGGAGCGAATGACGCGACTGGCCGAGCGTCTGGGGCTGAAGAGCGCGCCGCGGCGTCTGGAGGTGGGGGCGACCCGCGGCGAGGTGATCCGCGCCGCGGAGGAGGAGGGGGTCGATCTGATCGTGGTCGGTAGCCACGAGCGCCACGGTCTGGCGCTGCTGCTCGGCTCCACCGCCAACGCGATCCTCCACCATGCGCCGTGCGACGTGTTGGCGGTGCGCATTCACGACGGGTAGCCGCGCGACCACCGTCTTCGGCGTGCGACGAGAAGCGGAATACGATAAGAAGAGGTTGTAATGACCAACTACGATGCCGTTCAGAATTTCTTCGAGCCGCTGGTCTATGAGCGGATCGGTTCGATGATGGCGAGGCGCAGCGAGGCGCTGGACGACGACTTTCTGGAGGACGTGGCCTGCGTCGCCCTCAACCGCCTGCCCTCGCGCTACGTCCGTTTCCGGGTGGACGCGGCCTTCTACATGACCACCGAGGAGCGCAACGCCATCGACCGGCAGGTCGACGAGGCGGTCGCCGACGCGTTCGCCTTCGTCGCCAGCAATCGCCGCGACCGCGAACTCTCCGAGGCGGGATAGGCTCCAAGGGGCCGGTGGAACGTCTGTTCCACCGGCCCTTTCTCATGCCCGGTAGTGGGGGTCGGTCCAGCAGCGCGGCAGCGCCTCGCCGGAGGGGAAGGCCAAGTCCGGCTTGGCGAAGTCGCTCGGATCGGGCATCTCCTCGCCCGCGTGGAAGCGCCCGTGGACGCGGTCGCGATTGGGATCGAAGAGGGACTCCAGGTCGAGCACCTCCACCAGATCACCACTCTTTTGCTCTTTCAGGAACATGGCTGCACCTCGCTCTGTTCTTCACCGCGAAGGGGGCGGCCCCTTCGGTTGACGGTGTCGGCGTTCTGTTTCACGCTTCTCCACCACTAAGTGTAGCCAAGGGGTAGGGGATGAAGCCGATCGTTCACCGGTTCGAGAGTGGGGAGGCGCTGTTCGACGCCTATGCCGATCGCTGGGCGGCGTTGGCCCGCCGCTATGCGGAGCAGAGCGGGGCGTTCCATGTGGCGCTCTCCGGCGGCGGCGCACCCCGCTGGGTTTTCGAGCGTCTGGCCGGGCGGGAAGACGTTCCCTGGGAAATGGTCCATGTCTGGATCGGCGATGAGCGCTGCGTTGCCGAGGAGCACCCCGACTCCAACTTCGGCGTGGCGCGCCGCACGCTGCTCGATCGGGTGCCGATCCCGGCCGGACAGCTCCATCCCATGGTGCTCGACCCGGACGATCCCGCGGCCGATGCGCGGCGTTACGACACGCTGCTCGGTGAGCGGCTGCCGCCGGGGCCGCGGGAGGTGCCGCGGTTCGACCTGATGATGCTCGGGCTCGGCCCCGACGGCCACATCGCCTCCCTCTTCCCGGATAGCGCGGCGCTGATCGAGCGTCGTCGTTGGGCGGTGGAGAATTTCGTGGAGAAGCTCGGCGTGTGGCGGCTCACCGTGACCTATCCGGTGATCGAGGCGGCGGCCCACCTGCTCTTTCTGGTGCCGGGAACCGGCAAGGGGGCGGTGTTGGCCCGTCTCTTCGGTGCGGGGGGCGACGGCGAGTCGTTGCCGGTGGAGCGCATCCACTCCCTCGGCGAGGTGGAGTGGTTCGTCGAGTCCGCGGCGCTGGAGGAGGGGGCGTGAAGGTCCTGGCCGGGGATCTCGGCGGGACCAAGACGCTGCTGGCGATCGTCGAGTGCGTCGATGCGGGAGGGGGGACGGTGCGCTGCGAGCCGTTGCTGGAACACCGCTATCCCAGCGAAGCGTGGGCGGGGCTCGAACCGATGTTGCGGGACTTCCTGGAGGCGGCGGGGGGGCTTGCCGACGGGGTGGCGTACGGTTGTATCGGGGTGGCCGGTCCGGTGGACGAGGAGGGCGCGGGAGAGCGGGCGGCGATCACCAATCTGCCGTGGTCCCTGGAGAGCGGGGGATTGGCGGAGGCCTCGGGGCTGTCGCGGCTGCGTCTGATCAACGACTTCCAGGCGATCGGTTACGGCATCGAGGCGCTGGGAGCGGAGGCGCTGCACACCCTCCAGGCGGGGACCCCGCGGCCGCGGGGGCCGCGGGCGGTGATCGGCGCCGGTACCGGTCTCGGTCAGGCGCTGCAGGTGTGGTGCGACGGGTATTACGAGGTGCTCCCCACCGAAGGTGGGCACGCCAGCTTCGCCCCCCAGGACGAGGAGCAGCAGCGGCTGCTGGCGGTGTTGCGCGAGACCTTCGGCCACGTCTCCTACGAGCGGCTGGTCTCCGGCCAGGGATTGGTCAATATCCACCGCTTCCTGGAGGGTTCCGGGCTGGCTGCGGGCGAGGCGCTACGCGTGGCGATGGCGGCAGGGGACGCCGCAGCGGCGATCAGTGAGGCGGCGTTGGCGGGGAGCGACCCGTCGGCGATCCACGCCCTGGAACTCTTCGTCCGTATCTACGGTGCCCAGGCGGGCAATCTGGCACTTACCACCGTGTGTAGCGGCGGACTCTTCGTCGCTGGCGGCATTGCGCCGAAGATCCTGCACAAGTTGCAGGAGGTGGCCTTCCTGGAGGCGTTCAACGCCAAGGGGCGGATGGCCAAGGTGACCGCCACCATCCCGGTCCACGTGGTGACCGAACCCCGGGTCGGCCTGTTCGGCGCGGCGCTGGCGGCCAGCCGGTTGTGACTTTGGTCTTTTTTCCGAGCGCTCGAAAGGGACGCAGAGAACGCAAAGAATACCGGTCACCTCTTCTCCGCGTTCTCTGCGTTTTACGACCATGTCGGGCCGGAGTCGTTGTCTGTATACGTTGGACCCGCGGCGGGTGGTCGACCGAATCCAAAACGGGCGGCCGGGCGTATAGGGCTGCAACCGCCAACCATCAGGAGCCGCCGCCGTGCTGATTCGCCGTCCCGATCCCATCCTCCCCTCCGAGATCACCCCCGAAGCGGTCTACCTGGAGCGTCGCCGCTTCCTGCGCCAAGCCGCCTTCGGCTCCGCCGGTATTGCCTTGGCACTGGCCGGGTGTGAGGGGGAGTCGGCGGAGGAGGCGCCGCCGGCTGACGAACCGACCCCCTACAAGGACGTCACCTCCTACAACAACTTCTACGAGTTCGGCACCTCCAAGGAGGACCCGGCGCGCTATGCCGGGTCGCTCAAGACCCGCCCCTGGTCGGTGGTGGTGGAGGGGGAGGTGGAGAGGCCCGGCACGTTGGACCTGGAGGATCTGCTCCGCCCCTTCACCGCCGAGGAGCGGATCTACCGGCTGCGCTGTGTGGAGGCGTGGTCGATGGTGATCCCCTGGCAGGGGATTCCGCTGGGGACGGTGTTGGAGCGCTTCGCGCCCACCTCGCGCGCCAAGTACGTCTACTTCGAGACCCTCCACGACCCGGCGCAGATGCCGGGGCAGAACCGCGGGGTGCTCGACTGGCCCTATCGCGAGGGATTGCGCATGGACGAGGCGATGCACCCGCTGACCCTGCTCGCCACCGGTCTCTACGGCCGTGAGCTGCCGAACCAGAACGGCGCGCCGCTGCGCCTGGTGGTGCCCTGGAAGTACGGCTTCAAGAGCATCAAGTCGATCGTCCGCATCCGCCTGGACGAGCGCCAGCCGCCCACCTCCTGGTCCACCTCCAATCCCGGGGAGTACGGCTTCTATGCCAACGTCAATCCCGAGGTGGACCATCCGCGCTGGAGCCAGCGCTACGAGCGGCGCATCGGTGAACTGCGTCGCCGGCCGACCCTGCCCTTCAACGGCTATGCCGACGAAGTGGCCCACCTCTATGCCGGGATGGACCTTCAGCGCTATTTTTGACGGCGTTCGCCAATTACCGATCAAGTGGACGGATGACGGATGCGCGTGGCGAAACCGCTGCTGTTTTTTCTCTGCCTTCTCCCGGCGTTGATCGGCGCGTGGGGGTTCTACGCCGACCGCTTGGGGGCCAATCCGGTGGAGGCGTCGATCCACTCCAGTGGCGACTGGGCATTGCGTCTGCTGCTGGCGACCCTGGCGCTGTCGCCATTGCGCCGGGCGGGGTGGAGCGGGGCGTTGCGCTTCCGGCGGATGGTGGGGTTGTTCGCCTTCTTCTACGCCGCCCTCCACTTCACCCTCTGGTTGTGGCTCGACCGCTGGTTCCTGTGGCCGGAGATCGCCGCCGACCTGTTCAAACGCCCCTACATCACCGTCGGTTTCACCGCCCAGCTGCTGTTGCTGCCCCTGGCGCTCACCTCCACCGGCGCCATGATCCGCCGCCTCGGCCGCAATTGGCGGCGGCTCCACCGGCTGGTCTATCCGGCGGCGGCCCTCGCCGTGCTCCATTTCCTGTGGAAGGCGAAGGGGCATGACTATCTGGAAGTGGGGATCTACGGCGCGGTGCTGGCCCTGTTGCTGGCCGAGCGGGTGGTGCGGCGGTTCGCACGGTGAGCTTTTTTTCCGCAACGGGGGCGTGAGGACGTAGGGGCAGAGACGCGACAGCGCATCCGATCAAAACGAAGGCAGTGGCAATTCCACGGGGATCGCTCCGTCCGACCGGCGCCCGGTGGATGCGTTATCGCTCGTCTGTCCCTTACTGCAGCACCTCGATCTCCACGCGGCGGTTCTTCGAACGTCCCTCCTCGGTCTTGTTGCTCGCCACCGGCCGCGAGCGGCCGAAGGCGCGCACCTTGATCAGCTTCTTGTCGATGCCCCGGTTGGTCAGGTAGAGCTCCACGTTGGCGGCCCGGGTCAGCGAGATCCGCTGGTTGTATTTGGTGGTGCCACGCATGTCGGAGTGGCCGTCCACCAACACCTTGCGCACCCGGCTGGTGGCGTTGAGGTATTCGATCACCAGATCGAGGTATTCGCGGGTCTCTTCGGTGAGTCGCGTGCTGTCGCTGTCGAAGTGGAGCACCTTGAACTTCACCTGCTCGAAGGTGGGGGTGAGCGAGTCGGCGCAGGCGAGGAATTCACGATACCCCTCGTCGAAATGGATGGCGGTGAGGGCGACCTTGGTCTCCACCACGCCGGGTGGGTCCTCGTAGCGCAGGGTCGGGCTCATCCCCTGCTCAAGGGCGGCGGCAATCTGGTCGATCATCGTCCCTTCGATGCGGAAGGGGGTGCGGCCACGCCCGATCTGCACCTCGCCCAGTCGCCGGGCGTTGACCCCCGGACGCCAACCGGGCGGGGCGCTGATGATGAGCGCCTTGCCGTCGCCGTGGTGGGGGCGCAGGGTCTCCAGCTCGAGCACCAGTTTGCGTCCCATGTCGCGGCGCAACACGGCGCGACCGAAGTTGGGGATCTCGTGGCTGAGGGTGCAGGAGCGCTCGCTGGCGGCGGCCTGCCACTGCGACTGATCGAGATCGGCCTGGTAGGTGAGGATGCGCTCTCCGGCACCGGCGACGCCGGTGACGAAGGCGAGGGTGAGCAGGGTGGGGGCGAGTGGTCTCATCTCGGTTCGTCCGTCACGTTTCGGGGTGGATGGGCGTGGGCCCGTCCGGGTGGGTCGATAGCGAAAATCAAGCAGTTTTCATGCCGCCAATCTCCCGGCCGGCGCGGCGAATCGTCGGAAAAATGGCGGTCAATTCCTGCAGAAAAGATCCCGTTAAGCGGGCCATCGGAATATGCGAGAATACCCGACCCCCTTGCAGAATGCGCCGTTCGATCCCCTTCGGGGAACGGAACGGTCGGCCATCCCAACGTAGAGCCCCGTAATCGAGCGATGGATATCAAGAAACCGAGAACCGTTGAACAGTATGTGGACCTGATCGATCAGGCGATCTTCGAGGTGGAGGAGCTGCGGCTCGCCATGGAGTACGACATGGAGGGTATGGGTGGCGCGGACAGCTTCCTCGCCGAGCTGGAGGAGCAGATTCGCGGCATCAAGCGGCAGATGGCAGAAGGCACCTACCAGTGGGCCAGCGGCGATCTGCCCTTCATGGACATCGTCAACCACGCCAGCGACCGCGCGCTGCCGTTCAAGCACCTGCTGCGGCTGATCAACTTCACCCACGTCACCGGGTTGGAGACCTCGCCAGAGGACGACTGAATGAGCCAAGAGACCGTATTCGACCTGGAGTTGATCCGCCGCTACGACAAGTCCGGTCCGCGCTACACCTCCTACCCGACCGCGCCGCAGTTCGACGAAGGCTTCGGCGAGTCGCAGTACCGGGAGCGGGCCGCGCGGACCAACGCCGAGCAGCCCCTGCGACCGCTCTCGCTCTACTTCCACATCCCTTTCTGCGACACCGTCTGCTTCTACTGCGGCTGCAACAAGATGGCGACCAAGGACCGCGGCCTCGCCCAACCCTACCTGGATCGCATCTATAAGGAGCTGGAGCTGCAGGGCGCGCTGTTCGACCGCTCGCGCACGGTGGACCAGCTCCACTGGGGCGGCGGCACCCCCACCTTCATCAGCCACGACCAGATGCGCGAGCTGATGACGGTCACCGGCCGCCACTTCACCCTGCGTGACGACGACAGCGGCGAGTACTCCATCGAGATCGATCCCCGCGAGGCCACCGCCGAGACGGTGGCGCTGCTGCGCGAGATCGGCTTCAACCGGATGAGCCTCGGCGTTCAGGACTTCAACCCGCAAGTGCAGAAGGCGGTCAACCGCATCCAGTCGGAGGCGGAGACCTTGGCGGTGTTGGAGGCGGCGCGCAGGGAGGGCTTCCGCTCGACCTCCATGGACTTCATCTACGGCCTCCCGTTCCAGAGCGTGGAGAGCTTCGGCAAGACCCTCGATCGGGCCATCGAGATCGATCCCGATCGCCTCTCCATCTTCAATTACGCCCACCTGCCGGAGATCTTCAAGCCGCAGCGGCGGATCAACGAGGCGGACCTGCCGGCCCCCGAGGTGAAGCTGGAGATCCTCCAGATGACCATCGAGAAGCTGACCGCCGCGGGCTATCTCTACATCGGCATGGACCACTTCGCCAAACCCGACGACGAGCTCGCGGTGGCCCAGCGCGAGGGCACCCTCTACCGCAACTTCCAGGGCTACTCCACCCACGCCGAGTGTGACCTGATCGGCATCGGCGCCACCTCCATCGGCATGGTGGGGGCGAGCTACAGTCAGAACCTGCGCGGGGTGGGGGAGTACCAGGAGCGGTTGGACTCCGGCCGCCTGGCGGTGTTCCGCGGCACCGGCCTGAGCGACGACGACCTGCTGCGCCGCGACGTCATCACCCGGCTGATCTGCCACTTCCGCCTCGAATTTGCGGCGCTGGAGGCGCGCCACGGCATCCGTTTCGCCGACTACTTCGCCACCGAGCTGGATGAGCTGAAGGAGATGGTGGAGGATGGGCTGATCACCCTGGATGGGCGCGGGATCGAGGTGCAGCCTGCCGGTCGGTTGCTGATCCGTAACGTCTGCATGGTCTTCGACCGCTATCTGCGGGAGAAGCAGGCCCAACAACGCTTCTCGAAAGTCATCTGAATTTTCCCGGGACGGACCTCCTGCGTCGGCCCGTCCCGGGAAAATTCAGAATATCAAGGGGATGGGGGTGAGGAGCGTTCTTGCAGGCCCTCTACCCGGTTTCCCGGGGTGATGTTGCGTTTGGCGAACCACCCCTGGTTCATCTCCAGCGCATATTTCGCTGTGCCCTTCGACAGGTAGATGTCCAGCCGTTCCGGGGCCATCTGTACGATGTTGAGGATCACGCCCTGTTCGTCGAGGAAGGCGGCGCTGAGCGGCAACGGGGTGTTGCGCATCCATAGGCCGATCCGCTTCGGCTGGGGGTAGGCGAGCAGCATGCCGCGGTTCTCCGCCAGCTCCTGGCGGAACATCAATCCCAGACGCCGCTCCTCCCGGGTGCTCGCCACCTCCACTTCGATCCGATGGTCGCCGATGCGCAGTTCCTTCAGCGCGGCGGTGCCCGCATCTTCGGCCCGGGCGGCGAGGGGGGTCAGCAAAAGCGTGAATAGCAGCGTAAGACGGAATACGGATTTCATAGGGCTCCAGCGACGGTTGCCTGTGGAATAGGGCGGGCCGCGCCCGCCGCGGCGCCGAATCTCGCACCTCGGCGTGGCGATTGCGAATGGGCCGAGCTGGCCGCCCGATGGTTTACAGGATAATGAGTGCCACACCGGCCACCATCAACGAGCCGGCCCCCAGATTGCGGACGAGATCCCGTTCCCCGAAGAGCAGCGCGCCGTAGAGGATACCGAAGAGCAGGCTGGTGCGTTTCACCGCGATCATATAGGCCACCTCCACCTGGGCGATGGCAAGGAAGTGGGTCACCACCATCAGCGCCATCGCCGCCCCCACCGCCAGGTTGGCCAGCGGCCGGCGCACCAGGGCACCGAGCAGGGCGGGGCGATGAAGCAGGGCGAAGAGCAGGGCGCCGGCGCCCACTGCCGGGTAGTAGAAGGCGCCGAAGCTCAGCGGATCGGCATACTGCATCGCCTGCTTGCCCATCACCGAGGTAAGGCTGTAGATCGCCGCCACCGCCAGCATCAACCGCGAGCCGCGCCGGCTCAGCAGCGCCCGTACCGGAGCGAGCCAGCCGCCGTTGCCGCCCCGTTTCAGATCGAGCAGATAGGCCCCGCCCACCACCAGCAGGATGCCCCCGAATCCCCGCAGGGAGACCGTTTCCCCCAGCAACAGATAGCCGGTGGCGACGTTGAACACCGGGGTGAAGGCGAGGTAGGGCAGGGTGAGGTGGAGTGGCGCGTCGCGGATCGCCACCACGTAGAGCAGCATCGCCGCCAGCTCCAGCGGCACCAGCACCCCGATCCAGCCCCAGAATGGCAAGGGGACCGCCGGCAACGGATTGGCCCAGGCCAGCGGCACCAGCAGCAGCGCCGGCAGCGCCAGCCGCACCAGCACCAGCTCCCGCCCCCCGTAATCGCCCAGCCAGCGCTTGGTCATCGCATCCGCGCTGGCCAAGCTGAAGGCGCATAGCAGGGTAATCGGAAACCATTCCATAGAGAGTGAGGCGGGCAAGAAGGGCAGGGGGATGACGTTCGGCCCAGCCTACGGCCCAACCATGACATTCCCAACTACCATTTTTCCCCGACCCATGAAGAAGGGGGCGCCATGGCGCCCCCTTCTTCATGGAAATGGTGCCCCGGAGAGGATTCGAACCTCTGGCCTCTCCCTTAGGAGGGGAGCGCTCTATCCAGCTGAGCTACCGGGGCGGATCGGGTGCGGATTATACCGGGTCGCATGGAGGGCTGCATGGGGGTCGCGACATAAAAAAAAGCCGGCGATGACCCGGGTTTTTTCGGGCTTGGTGGAGTGAGGGGATTAGGATAGCGTCACGTGGAATCATATCTAATTGATTTACGGCTTATTTGTAGCGCGTTATTTGATGGACGGTAGAGCCACCGGAAGCCGCCGCCCGGCGTCCGTGCCGGAGGTTTGGGCGGTGCAGGCTACTCTCCGGCTTTTTACCGGCGATCGTCGGCGCTCTCCCGGGGCTTCCGTTCCCGCGCCTGCTCAGCACGCCGCAACTGGGCGAAGTAGCGGTTTTCAAAGGCGGTGGTCAGTTCGTAGAGGAAATCCAGGATCTCGATGGTGGCCTGATCGGCGAGCTCCTGGTGGGTGGTGGGATCGATTTCGGGAGGGGGGATGCGGTGAGT
>NZ_BAAHXB010000113.1:0-17315 GCF_054657215.1 Endothiovibrio diazotrophicus | reverse complement strand
CGTGGAGCAGGGTCACACCGTCGATGACCTGCTCGGAGATATCCAGATAGAACGGAGGGGCGATCTTCTGCGGATTGTTCAGGGCGGTGACGAAATCGCGCTTGAGCTGCGCTGCCGCCGAAGGATCGACACCAACCACAGAGCCGTCGTCGGCGACCCCCAGCAGCAGGTCGCCACCGGAACGGTTGAGGAAG
This sequence comes from Endothiovibrio diazotrophicus, assembly GCF_054657215.1. Classification (NCBI taxonomy): domain Bacteria; kingdom Pseudomonadati; phylum Pseudomonadota; class Gammaproteobacteria; order Chromatiales; family Thioalkalispiraceae; genus Endothiovibrio; species Endothiovibrio diazotrophicus. The sequence goes on along the minus strand of NZ_BAAHXB010000113.1, from coordinate 17,121 downwards.
GCACAGACACTCTCGAAGACGTCGCGATTGAGGGCGTCACGACAGCGCTTGAACTCCACCTGGAGCCCCTCGCCCGCGGCCAGCAGTCGCCGAACGTTCGCCTCACTGATCACCTGCGCCCCCCGAGGAGATGGTCGGCCATTGCTACTCCTGCTCGGACGAGCGTTCCGAGCGCGGTACGTGCTCGACCAACTGCTCGATCCGGCAACCGAAATAGTCGCACAACTTGTCCAGCGTATCGGTGGTCGTACTGTGCCCCCGATTGCCGGCGATCCGAGTCAGGGTATTTCGCCCGATCCCCGTAGCCTGCGCCACCTCATCCAAGGTGACTCTGCGCCCTTCCCGGAATTCGCGGTCGGCGACCAGCTCTTTCAGCCGAAATCGAATCATTCCCGTGCCCTTCTGATTTTACTGTGCACAATCATAGCGCGGCGAGAAACAACCGTCAGGAATTGAAAACTCACCAAGAATAGTGAAAAACACTTGCGGACAAACCATGAACGGCATAACATCACCAGTTGTGGTTGGTTCAACCAATGCGTAATCAGAACCACCATTGGAGAAACGACAAAACCCGAGAACCGGGTTCATCCACGTAAAAGGGGAAAGCCGTCCGGTGCGCCAACACCGGACGGCTGGCCCACGGGATAAAAGCTTAGGAGGCCATCCCTATGAACCGAAAAAAGTCTACCACGGTGACACTGGAGCCTATCGATCTGGCGCTGGACGACTACACCCAGATCAAACCGGGGCTCTCCCCAGTCGAGCTGATGGATGGCGTCAACAGCCGCTTCCAGCGACTGCGATCGCTGAGCGTCGCCTTGAGCCAAGCGGCACACAGCGACGACGTCGGCCTCGGAGAGAGCGACCTCTCGGACATCGGCTTGAGTCTCTGGCACCAGGCCAACGAGTGCCACACCTTCGTCACCGCGTTGTGGGAGGTGGTGAGCCCCGAGCTGTATCGGCAGGCGGAGGAGTGACCGCAATGGAGGGCGCTGCGGCGGCGCCCTCCACATAGGTCAATAGCCCCACTCCTCATGAGCCAGGGGCAGCCGGTTGAGTTCCTCGCGGTGGAAGCGCCAGTTGGGCAGATAGCGGTCCATCAGCCCGGTGAAGCGGCGGTTGTGGCTGGGCTCGATCAGGTGAACCAGCTCGTGGACCAGGATGTACTCCAGGCACTCCGGCGGCTTCTTCGCCAGCTCCAGGTTGAGGCGAACGGTACCGGTCGCCGCGCCACAACTGCCCCAGCGGGTCTTCATCCGCTGCACCAGCAGCCGCGAGGAGGTGACGCGGAGCCGCGCCTCCCATCGTTCCCGCAGCGGGCGCACCGCCGCCTTCAACTCCCGCCGGTACCAGCCGTCCAACACCTCCCGCCGCTTCGCCCCGTCGGCGCCGGGGCGCACCCACAGCACCAGCCGGGAGTGGGTCAGCTCCACTTGCGGCGGCGCCTCCCGTCCCGCTCCTCCAACTGAAACAGGTAGCGCCGCCCCCAGACGTAGTGGCTCTCCCGCTCCCGATACTCTCGCGGGAACTCCCGCTCCTGCCCGCGCAGCTTGCGCTGTTCGCCGCGAATCCAACCCAGGCGGGAGAGGGCGAAGGCTCGGATCGCCTCCAGCTTCATCCGCTTCGGCGCCGAGATGCGCACCGCGCCGTCGGGCGGATAGACGCTCAGGTGGATATTCTTGATCTCCTTCAACACCACCTCCGCCTCCATGCCGCCGAGGTCGATGGTCTCCTCCGCGGCCAGGCGGATCGCCTGGCGCATCTTGAGGTAGTGATCGATCTCCCCCTTCAGCCGCTCGTCGATATCCTCGGAGATCTCGGTGTTGCCGCAGAAGAAGCGGATGTAGTCCAGCTCCTCGCCCGACGGTGCCACCGGCTCGCAGAGCGCCGCCAGCGCCTCGCGGGCCGCCTCCAGCCGCTCCGTCCCCTTGGCGATGCGGTCGGCCAGCAACACCTCGGGGTCCACCGCATCCCCCTCGATGTGGTTCAGCTCCGAGGAGTGGACGGCGATCGCCTCGCCCACCTTCGATCGAGAGGCGGTCAATTCTCAGGGACTGCTCCCGGCCAGGAGCGGACATTCAGCAGTCGTCTCATGGAGCTACAGCGCTCCAAGTCGGCACGGGTGCTCCAACAGGTTCCATCTTCTGCCGATACGCCATGATCCGAACGGATTGCGGCGCTGATGGCTATATGTCGGCTCGTCAGCAGAATCTGTGGGTGAAATTAGGTTCGGGTAGAACGCCAACCGCATGATCCTTTTGCCTGCAAGCAAGAAGAAAGACTTGACCCCGCACTCCCCCCGTGGCCTACCTGGGCCGCTACACCCACCGGGTGGCGATCGGCAACCACCGCCTGCTCGGCATGGAGGACGGCAAGGTGCGTTTCCTGTGACGCGACTACGCCCACGGCAACCAGCAAAAGGTGATGGAGCTGGAGGCCGAGGAGTTCCTGCGTCGATTCCTGCTCCATGTGTTGCCGAAGGGCTTTACCCGCATCCGTCACTACGGACTGATCGCCAACCGTGGCAAGCACGAGCGGCTGGCGCGGGTACGCGAGGCCATGGCGGTACCGCCGCCGGAGCCGCTGGAGGCGGAGAGTGTCGAGGCGTTCGTGTTGCGCGTGACCGGCGTCGACATCCACCGCTGTCCGATCTGCGGGAAGGGGCAATTGCGGTGGGTGGCGGAGATTGCCCCGCTACGTCGACCACCGGCGACGGGTCCTCCAGGGGGATAGAATGGAAAAGAGACGATAGCGAATCGATTGTGGACGTTCAATTTCCAGCCGGCGCGGAAGGGCATGGAGCGGGCGATTCTCGGGAATTGACCGATCCGGGAGGCTTTGGGATAGTGGACGGACATGGAATTTGGCCGGAGTGCCACGATGGATACCCAGTCCCGCTCCCCGTTTCTACCGCTGCTCTGCGAACACCCACCGTGCGGGAGTTCGTGTCCCGATAGTTTTCCCATAGCCTTCAAGGCCGTGCCGGGCGGTTCAGTCCAACACGTCTTATCCGGCCCGCGCGGGTGGGGCGGAGGGAATGCGTTGGCTTCGGTGTCGGTGCGGGCCGGATAAGATCCTGTGCGTTAGCAATCGAAGTATCATTTAGATATTCGCCATTAAATAATAATTAGCTTGGGTTTATCTTTCAGGTCACCCCAAAAACATGCAAAAATTAGCCTACATCATAATTGGACTTGCCGCCGGCTTATCTTTGTTCTTGCTTGGTCCTATTTTCTCTAATAGTTTGCTTGAGGCAGTTAAAACGTTAGCGTTGATAGCAGTCTTGTTGTTATTTCTTTTCTTTGTGATTTATATATTTAATCAATCTAGAATTGAAGAGTTCAGAAGATTAACAAATAACTTTAGCGCAAAAGAGTTGGTTGATACCCCGGGAAAAGCGATCCCGCTTATTTTTACCTATGGCTCGGGAATATTGGTGCTTGGAACAATTTTGAGCATAATGACTGCTATTGCACTATTGGCATCTGTATCAGTGGGGTACCTTCAAGCGGAGAGATTGGCAAATCAAAATGCCATTTTGGAAAGGCAGCTTCCGCTGTTACTCCGTCAGTCAATCATGAATAATTCAAATCAATTGCAATCGTTAAATCAGAGAATCAGACATGCAAATGCCGCGCTGATGAAACTGCAAGGAATCAAAAATGGATTTTCTGAGACAGAAAAATTACAGTTCCCGGATCTCTGTGAATACGTGTCTGGTGAAAAATATTCTGTAGATAGCCCGGTAACAAGCAAGGAATGTGAAGCTCTGGCAAGTAAACACTTACGAAGCCTTGATCTTATTACAGACTCTAATGGCGATTTGAATTATTTTCAAAGACAGTTTGTTGATTGGTTTGTATCTTACGTTTCCAAATTTCAAGAAAAAACAAAAGATGTTCTGTATGTTTCTGATATTGAAGATCCATCGGCATTTCAAAACGAAAACTCGTTGCTTGACATAATCAGTTTCTGCGAATTTCCACCAGATGTTTCGTCAGAACTTATTGGCGGGATTTATTCAATAAAGCGTTTTGAAACAATGGTTGATAGGTCATATGTTTTCAGCAATGTGTCACTGATTATTGTTGGGTTTAAAACTGCAATTGAAGAGTTATTTTTATCAAGACAGAATGGTTACGCTTTGTCGTCACTAAAAGGTAGACTAAAGAAACAGTACACCGGAATATATTCAGTTGTATCTAATGCCGAAACGTATTGTTCAGAGCGTGTATCTATCTTGGCCAATGAAAAGATTCTTCTCGAAGAAGCTCTACGTCAAGATAGTGAAGACTTGGCAAAAATACAGGATGGAAAAAGCCTTGCAAAACCTAAGTAGGCATGATTATTTGCTAACAATGCCATAAACTCGGACGCCAAAAAGATGCGCCGCTCGTTCCTCGCTATGCAACTTTTTGTCTCCGGTTATGGCTGGCGTTGGCGCAAATGAAACAACCAAGGAGAGCCTTATGGCAATAACGCCAGAATCAGAGCTGCGGGACGTCACAGAAATCAACGACGAAGAAAAACGACTTATAAAAGCATTCATGCAGGGAGCGGTGTATTCATGGGTCAAAAACAGAAAAGGTGAGCCTTTCGCAATTCGTAATCTGGTCGGCGGTGAAAATACTGACTGGTCAAACACTCCTTTGAATACGCTTTGGGAAAAGCATATAAAGCTTGAAAAAGAAGGAGATGACGCATCGGAAGCTGCGGCTAAGGATTTAGGTTGGCTTACAACGTCAATGTTGGCAGATGACAAAAGACTATTCGAAGTCGAAAAATCAGGAATGGTAAATACATACCGGTGGTTGGAGTCAGGATGAAGGGAAATCGCTCAACAATGCGCTCGTGTGGGACGCTTCGTCGCGATGTGGCGCGCGCTCCACAGCTTAGGCGTTATACGCAATAAGATGAAGGTTCAATATCTACGCAACGGTGAATACCAAGGGCCAGATATCACTATTGGTAAGGTCTATTTGGTAATCGATATAGAGGCAGATAGCTACCGCATCATCAATGACTCTCAAATGCCTTACTTATACGACCCACCTCAATTCGAGATCGTTGAATATGATAGGCCTAGTTTCTGGGTTACTGAATATGGAGAAGAACAAGAGGAGTATTCCTATCCTTTTTTTCATGAAACTCTCCAGGCTTTTTCGAAGATTTCCATGGAGGCATCCAAGAGGTTGTTAGCCAGTTCTGGACCGAGTACGAGACGTTGTATTGTAGGTCAAGAAGCGTATAATACGTCGGTTCACCCGACCAAAAACCGCTGTGCGGTTTTCGTCGGGTAAGCTAGGCGTTAAAAATCCCTGTGCTGAATGTCCGCTCCTGGCCTAATAGCGGTCATTCTCGGGCAGGGGCTCCTGCGATATTTGGGGTGTCCCTTCTGCCTTTGCTCAGATGATTAGAGTTTTAGTCTGTTCGAGAGAGCAAAAAAAGGGAAATTTATGTTTTATTCGTTTATAGAGTTTGTGTCAAAAAAGATTGTATCCGGACTATGGATGAATTATCAAGAAAGACTCCATGAACGAGACGCGGATTTAATTGAAATAAACGATATATTTGGCGACTCAGACCCGCTGATTAAATATTATGTTGAGCCAAACTGCCAGAACATAAATCCGGCAAATTTAAATGAAGATGAGCCTGATGCAGTTGTAAGAACCCCGGTATTTGACTCCCTAAACAACTATTTAAATAGAGAGTTCGTAATCCAGGGAGATGGTAGAAATCAATTATTTATTCTATCAGATGCTGGATTGGGAAAATCATCATTGCTGGTAATGATAAAGCTATGCGAGTTACTACCCAAGGTTGGTTGGCAATTTGACGTCGAAAACAAAAGGCCAGTTGAGCTGATAAAGTTAGACGCATCAGCACTCGGAAAAGTTAGGGCCATTGAAAATAAAAATAATACTATTTTACTATTGGATGCTCTTGACGAAGATCCACTTGCTTGGCAAAAGCCGGAACGAAGACTTCTCAAAGTTCTTCAGGCATCAAGCAATTTTCGCAGAGTAATCATCACTTGTAGGACTCAGTTTTTCCCAGAAAAAGGTGTTAGCTCATATGGCACGCAAGAAAAGCTATCAATTGGAGGCTTTGTTTGCCCCATTGTATTCCTTTCACCTTTTGATCACAAGCAAGTAAGCGAGTATCTTGATAAGCGATTTCCCAACAAAGAAAGCCCAGACGAATTAAATAATATAGAAAGATCTTGTATGATTCTAGAAAATGCCAAATCTTTGAGCTTTCGCCCATTCCTATTATCTCATATTGAAGACTTGCTTAACAGTGAAGAGCGAGAATGGACAGAGCTGTCAGTATATGACGAACTTGTAAGCGTTTGGATTCTGCGCGAGGTAAGAAAAAAATCTGCCGCTAATCTGAGCGAGGAGCAGCTTAGGCTTGCATGCATTGCCATTGCCGCCAAGATGCAAGAGTCGGGCGTTAGATATCTAACAAAAAATGAACTTGATAAATTAATAAAAAAGTTGCCTGAAATAGGAAACGTAGTCAATGTGGAGTATGGATCAAAGTCTCTACTTAATCGAAACTCAGAGGGTAATTATCGATTTTCGCATTTTTCAGTTCAAGAATACTTCTTGTCTAAGTATGTGATTGAGCTATCAATTCCAGATAGGAAATACGAAATCAATCCGATAAAACTCATTTCGGTTGTGAGAAATAAAATACGACTGACTCGAAAGTGCTTAGAATTCATTTCATTGCATCACAATCCGAATTGGAGCTATGGCAATGCATTTCTGCTTGACGACATGATTCTTGATGGATTTGATTTTAGTGATGTTTCATGGAATGGTTGTTCATTTTCTCGCAGCAGCCTTCGAGATGCAAATCTCAGCGGATCTGATATCAGTGAGGCCAATTTTTCTGACGTCACATTAGTGGGTGCAGATCTTAGCAATTCTGTCTGTATGTCTACCATTTTTTCAGGCGTTGATTTTTCACAAGCCGATTTGCAGCAAGCAAATGCCAGTGATGCCAAGTTTGGCGGGGCCAAGTTTAATGACTCTAATCTTAAGGGACTTGTAGGCATGGATAGGCCCCCAAAGGACGCAGAATTCATCGATACGATAATGCCAACTGGCAAAAGGAAAACCATTAAAAGGCTGACAAGTAGTTCCAGCGGACGCGCGAGAAGCGCGCGCCGCTGAGCTTGTCGATTGTAAAGTTCCTGCGCTAAATGTCCGCTCCTGGCCGAATCCGGACATTTCATGGAAAAAATCGATGCGACTGCTTTCACCCCGTAACCGGCGATCGTTTATCTCTCTGGAATTCAAAAGGAACGACCTGACCCCGCGCGCCCCTCGCACTCCCCGGCGTCGATGTAGCGGGGGAGGTTGAGGTTGAAGCCGTTGCGCTGCTCGATCTCGTCGAGGGGAACCTGCCGCGAATAGTGGGGGATTGCCTCCTGGCGGGTGAAGACGTCGATGATGTGGTGGATGTCCTGGCTGCGCACTCTCCTCGCGGATGCCGAGGATGCGCGCCATCACCCGGCTCACCTCGGCGGGGGTGTAGAACTGCCCCTTGCTCTTGCCGCTCTCGGTGGCGAAGTGGCGCATCAGGTATTCGTAGGCGTCGCCGAGGATGTCGTCGCCCTCGGCGCGGTTGCCGCTGAAGTCCAGCGCCGGGTTCTCGAAGATGGCGATCAGGTTGGTGAGCCGATCGACCATCCCCTTGCCGCGGCCGAGCTTGGTTGCGTCGGCGAAATCGGGCAGGTCGGAGAGGCGGTTCTCCTTCGCCAACGGGCCGATGATCTCCTTGTTGATCCGGTCGCCGATGTCGCTCTTGCCCTTGAGGGCCACCATGTCGCGGAAGCTTGCCCCCGCGCCGCGCGGGAACGAATCGCAAAGGCCCTTGCGGCGATCGGAACCCTTTCGAACTCTATCTACGACCCGAACGGGATTCAGGTCAATCGCTCATCCTGCCTCTCCGCCGCGAAACGTAGCGCGGAATGGAGCCCCTCCAGAATGTAATAGAGCCCGGTGACCTCCTCTCCCTCCAGATGGATCTGGCGGCCGAGCGCCGTGTTCTGCAGGTAGGCCACGACCGCCTGCGCCCGATGGAGCATGTCGTCCGGCTCGTCGACGAGAGGGTTTACAGGGAGAGACGCCACGGATGCTTCCGGACAGACCCTGAAGGGGCCGGTGGTATCATCGCTCTTCTTACTCACGGCAATGCCTCCTTCAATACCGGCAGAGAGGCCACCAAGCAAAAACACGGCGACTCGGTATTCGGCCGAGGGAAATAGGCAGCAAATTCTCTCTCATTATGTTCCTTGATGATTCACAATCAGTGAATTTTGGTTGCGCATGTCAACCAATTTAATTTCCGATCTCATCAGCCAATCCGAGGCGGCTCGGCTGCGGGGGTGTTCCCGGCAGGCCATTTCGAAGCTGGTACAAAACGGCAAGCTGCGGGGCTACGAGGTGGCGGGGAGGATTCTGGTCAGCCGAACCGAGGTTGAGCGCTTTCAGGCCGGTAAGGCGGGAAGGCCGAAGAAGGAGGAGTGAACGGGATCGGATCTACGCGTTTTTTCGGTCTTACTCACATCCCCTAACCAAACGTGACACCGCTACGCTTGATCAGGTCGATGAACGGAATGCACTCCACACCCACCTCCTCCAGAGCGCACACCGCCGGAATCTTGTACTTCGGCATGACGTCGGGAAGACGAAACTGACGCGCCTCATCGGAGACCAGCTTCTGTTTGACGTCCTTGGCGGTGGCGATGATCAGTAGGTCATTTTCTCCGACCCCTTTGGGGTGGTAATCGTCCTCCATGATCCCCAGCAGATATTTGATCTCCCCCGCGCCACGGAGCACCGCGTTGGTCAGCGGCAGCACTTCGATGTCGCACTGCTTCAACCAGCCGCCGCACTCCGGGGACTTTCGCTCCACCTCTTCGAGCGCGACCACGGGAATCGCAAACTCACCCGCCGCGATCCGTTCGGCAATCCACTCCCACAACGAGGGAAAGTTATCGATTGGATAGGTATCCCAGGCAAAAATGATGGAAGAGGCATCAAATACGGGCATGCGCCTCTTCCAATCTACGCAGGTCCTTGATCTTCAGATTGTCGAGGTAACTGCTGGCGCGGGCCAGGGTGATCTGGCGACTGTGGAGGGCGTCGAGCACGGTACGAACGAAGGGTTCGCCGAAGACCCGCATCGGTTCCTTGTACCGGTAGCGACTGCCACCGCTACTATCCTTGGGAAGCGGTAGCGTCTCCTTCCATTTCCGATATTCGGGGTAGCGCTCCCGCGCCAAAAGCCCCTCATTGACCAATCGCAGCACGACCACCTCACCGCTGACACACCACCGCTTGCACTCCCGCTTCAGGTAGTTGTCGTAGGCACTCACCTCCCCTACCGGGAAGTGGGTCATATCCACTTGCGCGAGAAGTCCGTCGGGCACCAGCAGGTTAGCGGCGAACGCGTTGGCCACCTGTTCCTTGCCACGATAGCTGTGGAAGTCCTCTTCGTCGTCGATGAAGCTCTCGCGATGCAGCAGTAGGTGGGCCAGCTCATGCATCAGGGTGAAGGCCTGTGGACCTTCGGCGCCCTGTTTTTTGATGGCGATGACGGGATAGCTGTCGAAATAGAGGGAGAAGCCGCGGACGGGACTCTCCTTGGCGATCTGCCACTGGCCGGCGTAACCGTTACTGAGGAAGACCATGATCCCCTTGGTCTCCACCGCACGGCGCAGCGCCTGGAAGTCCATTCCCTCCTCGATGCCCAACCACCGGCGAGCAACGGCGGCAGGCTGTTTCATATCGACGGGGTCGAACGAAAGGCCCGCCGGGTACCACTCCCGATCTACCGCCTCCCCCAGGTCCTCCAGCAAGCTGAGATAGACCCGGCGCTGATACTCCACCCGCTCCACCAGCGTCTTCAGTCGGGGGGAGAGGGTAGGCTTGTGATTGCGGAGGGTACGGAATTGGGCAGAGTGGAGCGTCGTCTCGTTGACCGGCTCCGGCTCCAGGAAGAAGAGCAGTCCACGGTTGAAGAAGGCGGCAATGCCGCGCAACTGTTTGATGCTCAGGGCGTCCTCTCCCTCCATGACCCGCCCCAGGGTCGCCGGTGCGATCTTCACCTCCCGGGCAAGCTGATCCACCGAGAGCCCCTGCTCCTCGCAACACCAGGCGATTCGTCGCGGATTGATGGCATGTGCCTTTTCCATAAGGTCGATGATAACAGCCGGCTGAGCGGGATCAATCGGGTAGGCCCTTTGGAATATCCGCCGCAAACTCCATCACTCAGTTGCTGATGGGAGATCGGTTCTGCAGGAGTGAAGTTCAGGACGCTTCCGCCGGCGCATACCGCGCCAACGCATCGAGCAGCTCGCGCTTTTTGATCGGCTTGGTGAGGTGGCCGTCGCAGCCGGCCTCCAGGCTCTTCTCCTCGTCGCCCTCCTGGGCATAGGCGGTGAGTGCGACGATCGGCGTCCGTCGGCGGTCGTTTTCGCGCTCCCACCGGCGGATCGCGGCGGTGGCGCGGTAGCCGTCGAGCACCGGCATCTGCATGTCCATCAGCAGCAGATCGAACGCCCCCTCGCGATAGCGCGCCAGCGCCTGTTCGCCATCCTCCACCGTCTCCAGGGTGTGGCCGCTCTCCTTCAGGTAGGCGCGGATCAGCAGGGCGTTGTCCGCGGAGTCCTCGGCGAGCAGCAGGCGCAGCGGGCGGGCGGGGGCGACGCCGGTGAGGCGGGGGGCGTCGCCGATGGCGTCGCGCACGGCGTGCAGCAGTTCGCGCCGTTTCACCGGCTTGACCAGATAGCGCACGCGGGCGCGGCGGGCCCAGTTGAGGACGTCGCTGCGATCGTCGGAGCTGAGCAGCACCACCGGGGTGCGGCGCAGCTCGGGGTCGGCGCGTAGCGCCTCGATGGCGTGGATGCCGTCAAACAGCGGCATGTGGTAATCGACCAGCACCAGATCACGGGGGGGCCCTTCGGCCAGGGCGCGGTGCAGCTCGTGCCACTCCCGGTCCACCCCCTCGACGGCGCTCACCCGGCAGCCGGCGTGCTCCAGCATCTCGGTGAAGAGTGCGCGGTTGGTGGCGTTGTCGTCCACCAGCAGCACCCGCACCCCCTCCAGGGTGGCGCTGCGCGGCGGCGGCGGCACCTCCTCTTGCGGCGGCGCCTCGGTCAGCGGAAAGCGGGCGGTGAAGGTGAAGGTGCTGCCCACCCCCGGATCGCTCTCCACCCCGATCCGGCCGCCCATCATCTCCACCAGCTTGCGGCAGATGGCGAGCCCCAGGCCGGTGCCGCCGTGGCGGCGGGTGACCGAGGAGTCCTCCTGGGTGAAGGGCTCGAAGATCGCCTCCTGCTTCTCCTCGCTGATGCCGCTCCCCGTGTCGGCGACGTCGAAGCGCAGCAGCACCTCGTTCTCCCCCTCCTCCTCCACCGTCACCACGACGTCGATGCGCCCCTCGCGGGTGAATTTGACCGCGTTGCCGATCAGGTTGACCAGCACCTGGCGCAGCCGCTTGGGGTCGCCCATCAGGCTGCGGGGCAGCTCGTCGGGCAGTCGGGCGGAGAGCTCCAGCCCCTTGCCCTTGGCGGGGACGGCGAGGATCTCGGCGGTCCCCTCCACCAGCCGGCGCAGGTCGAACGGCGCGCGGTCCAGCTCGAACTGTCCCGCCTCCACCTTGGAGAGGTCGAGGATGTCGTTGATCAGCTCCAGCAGGGTGGCGCCGGCGCGCTGGAACACCGCCACGTAGCGCCGCTGTTCCGCGGTCAGTTCGGTCTCCTCCAGCAGCTCGGCCATGCCGATGATGGCGTTCATCGGCGTGCGGATCTCGTGGCTCATGGTGGCGAGGAACTCGCTCTTGGCGAGGTTGGCGTTGACCGCCTCCTCCTTGGCGATGCGCAGCGCCTCCTCGGCGCGCCGGCGCATGACGAACTTCTGCACGTCGTTGGCCACCGTCTGCAGTTGGCGCACGTCGTGGTCGTCGTAGTGTTCGGCCTTGTTGCCGACGCCGAGGATCATCCGCACCCGGTCGCCGTCGAGCACCGGTGCGCTCATGTGGCGGATCACCGGGAAGTGGCCCTCGGGAAGGCCCTGGCGGCCGGACTGGCGGGGGTAGTCGTTATGGACCACGGTGCGCCGCTCGCGGAAGCAATCGGCCCAGATGCCGGCCTGCTCGATCGGATAGTGGGCGTCGAAGGCGGCGGTGCAGACCTCGCGGGTGGCCTGGTTCCAGGTGACCAGGGTGAGGGTTCTCTGGTCGTCGTTGACCATGTGCAGGTAACCGATCTCGCTGTTGGTCACCGCCACGGCGATGTCCAGGGCGCGATCGCACAGCTCCCGCTCGTCGAGGGTGGGAGCTGCACGGTCAAGTTCCAGCAGCATCTGCATGCGCCGTTCATTGGTCTCACTGAGGGCATGGGACTCGGCCAACCGCCGCTCGGTGATCTGACGTCGGCGAATCTCCCGCTGCAGGCGGCGGTTCCACATCCCGAAGATGGCGATTACCGCCAGGGCGAGTCCGCTCACCATCACCAGCAGGTAAACGGGATCGTCCCAGCGGAAGGGGATCGACGGGCCGATCCAGGCCGATGAATCGGCGGCGGTGATAACGAGGGAGGCGTCGACCACGCTGGGAATGGGGCGTGAGGTATCGGCCGCAAAGGCGAGAGGCGCGAACAGCAGGGGCAGGAGCAGGACGAGGCGCAGGAGGGCGACCCATCGGAGAGACGGGCGCGCACCCCACCACTCCCTATCTTGGGTCACCAAAAAGCGCATTTTTTCCAATGAATTCCGTTAGGTCGACGGCCTCATCACTTAGAAGGTAGCAGCGAATCCGCTGGGCGGCGGCGCGCTTCGCTCAATGGAAATGGTATTGCACCAGCAAACTGGTGGCGCTCTCGTCGCTATCCAGTGCGGCGCTGTCGTCGATACCGTACTTGTTGAGCCGGGCGCCATGTCCGTTCCCACCACCTGCCAAATCGAGATGCATCACTCCGTCGTGATCGCGGCCTGGGGGCCGCTCCTACAGTGAATCGCGGCGCCGGCTATCGATCGCAACACGTAATTCAGACGTCGCCAAGCCAATTGCCGGTGCGAAAGGGTGTCAGCGCCCGCCGACACCTTGGAGAGGGGCCCTCCGGTAGGCTAACCTAGGCGGCTTCACCCGATCGACCGCGGACGCCACCGGCAAGTCCGCCCCCCGCCCAGGAGACAGCGACCATGACCCGTTCCCACCAGCTCTTCCAACAGGCCCAGCAGCACATCCCCGGCGGGGTCAACTCGCCGGTGCGCGCCTTTCGCGGGGTGGGTGGGGAGCCGCTCTTCTTCAAGGGGGCGGAGGGACCGTTCCTGATCGATGAGGACGACCGGCGCTACATCGACTACGTCGCCTCGTGGGGACCGATGATCGTCGGCCACGGCCACCCCGAGGTGATCGCCGCGGTGCAGGCGCAGGTGGCGCGCGCGCTCGGCTTCGGCGCCCCCACCGCGATCGAGATCGAGATGGCGGAGAAGGTGTGCGCGATGGTGCCGTCGATGGAGATGGTGCGCATGGTCAGCTCGGGCACCGAGGCGACGATGACCGCCATTCGGCTGGCCCGCGGCTTCACCGGTCGCGACAAGATCGTCAAGTTCGAGGGCTGCTACCACGGCCACTCCGACTCGCTGCTGGTGAAGGCGGGCTCGGGCGCGCTGACCCTCGGCGTGCCCACCTCCCCTGGCGTGCCGGCGGCGCTGGCCGAGCACACCGTGACGCTCACCTACAACGACCTCGATCAGGTACGCGAGGCGTTCGCCAAGATCGGCGGCCAGGTGGCGGCGATCATCGTCGAGCCGGTGGCCGGCAACATGAACTGCATCCCGCCGGAGCCGGGCTTCCTGGAAGGATTGCGCGCGGTCTGCGACGAGTACGGCGCGCTGCTCATCTTCGACGAGGTGATGACCGGCTTCCGCGTCGCCCGCGGCGGGGCCCAGGAGCTCTTCGATATCACCCCCGACCTGACCACCCTGGGCAAGGTGATCGGCGGCGGCCTGCCGGTGGGCGCCTTCGGCGGGCGGCGCGAGGTGATGGAGCAGATCGCGCCCCTCGGTCCGGTCTACCAGGCCGGCACCCTCTCCGGCAACCCGGTGGCGATGGCCGCGGGACTGGCCACCCTGCAACTGATCGACCAACCCGGCTTTTACGACGCGCTCGGCGCGAAGACCGAACGGCTGGTCAGCGGCATCCAGGCCGAGGCCGACGCCGCCGGCATCCCCTTCACCACCAATCGGGTGGGCGCCATGTTCGGCCTCTTTTTCAGCGAGGAGAAGACGATCAGCCGCTTCAGTCAGGTGAGCGCCGGCAACGTCGACCGCTTCAAGCGGTTCTTCCACGGGATGCTGGAGCAGGGGGTCTACCTCGCCCCCTCGGCCTTCGAGGCGGGATTCGTTTCGGCGGCCCACACGGATGCCGAGATCGACGCCACCATCGAAGCTGCCGCGCGGGTGCTGGCAAAGCTGTAGGGGCGCCGAAGACGGGCCACGAGACCCGCGAGTTTGGGGGAATGTGTTTTTTCCGCATCCCTTGCGCCTATACTCGGAAGCTTTCACACCGAATCACAGGACGATGAGCCAGCTGATCCTCGAACTGTTGCCGGCGCTGCTGCTCGCCACCATCGTGGTGGTGCTGTGGCGCGTGGGGCGCGCCCAAGGCCACTGCGACCGCCCCGGTTGGCGACTGATGGTGATCGGCCTCACCCTGGTCTTCCTCGGCATGCTCTTCGATACCCTCAAGGAGCTGCCGCCGTTCGCCCACCTCGACCCGCTGCATCTGCTGGCCAAGTGGATGATCGGCGAGGTGCTGGGGTTGCTGCTGGTGACGATCGGCCTGGCGCGCTGGCTGCCTTCGCTCTCCCGGCCGGTGGACGACCCCACCGCCAACCCCGTGTCGGAACAGCGGGCGCCGCCGGAGGGCGAGAGCGACGTCCTGCGCCGGGAGCTGCACCTGCGGGCCAGCGAGCTGCGTGCCGCCCGCCACCGCCAGGAGTGGCTCGATACCCTGCTCGATGCCCTGCCCGACGCGGTGCTGTTCAAGGATGGCGGCGGCCGCTGGCAACTGGCCAACCGGGCGATGCTCAACCTGTTCCAACTCCAGGGGGTCGACTACCAGGGCAAGAGCGATCTGGAACTGGCCGCCTACAGCAGCTTCCACCGTCTGTCGCTGCTCGCCTGCACCGAATCGGACGAACGCGCCTGGGGCGCCGGCACCGTCAGCCGCGCCCTCGAGCAGATTCCCCACCCGGAGGAGCCCGACCGGCTGCTCGACGTGATCAAGGTCCCCACCTTCCACGCCGACGGCCGGCGCAAGGGGCTGGTGATCGTCGGCCGCGATATCACCGAGCGCAAGCGGGCCGAGACCGAGCTGCTCCACGCCAAGGACGCCGCCGAGTCGGCGAGCCGGGTGCGCAAGCAGTTCCTCACCACCATCAGCCACGAGATCCGCACGCCGATGAACGCCATCATCGGCATGGGCGAGCTGCTGCTGGAGAGCGGCCTCAACGCGGAGCAGCGCAGCTACGTGGAGACCATCGAGACCTCCGGCGAGTCGCTGCTCGGGCTGATCAACGACATCCTCGACCTCTCCAAGAGCGAGGGGGAGCGGCTGGAGCTGGACCAGGGGGAGCTGGACCTGAACCGGGTGGTGAACAAGGTGCTCGCCCTGCTCGGACCGAAGGCGCGGGAGAAGGGCCTCGCCCTCACCGCGGAGATCCATCCGGAGGTGCCCACCTCCCTGGTGGGCGACCCCCGGCGGCTGCGCCAGGTGCTGGTCAATCTGGTGGAGAACGCCATCAAATTCACCCACGCCGGATCGATCGAGCTGCGCGTGTTGCCGGAGAGTGCCGCCCGCTACCCCGGCATCCTGCGCTTCTCGGTGCGCGACAGCGGCATCGGCATCCCCGAGGAGAAGCTGGAGGCGATCTTCTCGCCGTTCACCCAGGCCGACGCCACGGTGACCCGCCGCTACGGCGGTGCCGGGCTCGGGCTGACCATCTCGCGCCGCCTGGTGGAGCTGATGAACGGCCGGCTGTGGGCCGACAGCCAGACGGGCCGCGGCAGCACCTTCCACTTCACCGCCCACTTCGGCATCCGCCCCGCCGGCAAACCGCGCGCCGAGGGAGAGCCGCGGCTGGCCGACCTGAAGGTGCTGGTGATCGACAACGACGCCACCAACCGGCTGATCCAGCGCGAGATGCTCGCCTCCATGGGGGCCCTGGTACGCGAGAGCGGCGACTGCGAGAACGGCATCGGCGAGCTGGCCCGCGCCCATCGCAAGGGGGACCCCTATCGGCTGGTGGTGATCGACTGCGAGGTGACCGAACAGGCCAACGTCGAGGGGGTGCGCCAGTTGCTCGCCGAACACCCCTTCCCCGACATCCGGTTCATCGTCGTCGCCTCCCGCGACCAGCCCGGCGAGCGGGGCGAGGCGCGCGCCCTCGACGCCGGCTACCTGCTCAAGCCGATCAAGCGCGAAGACCTGATCAAGGAACTCCACGCCGTCCTCCAGGCCCCCGCCGAAGAGCCCGCCGTCGTGCCGGAGGGCACGCCGCGGACACGGCGCATCCTGCTGGTGGAGGACTCCGAGGACAACCAGATGCTGGTCCAGGCCTACCTGAAGAGCACCCCCCATGCCCTGGAGATCGCCCGCGACGGCGCCGAGGCGCTGGAGATGTTCCACCAAGGCGACTACGACTTGGTGCTGATGGACGTGCAGATGCCGGTGATGGACGGCTACGAGGCGACCCGGCGGATGCGCGAGTGGGAGAAGGCCGAGGGGCGCCGCCCCACTCCGGTGATCACGTTGACCGCCCACGCCATGAAGGAGGACGAGCGCCAGTCCTACCTGGCCGGTTGCGACGCCCACCTGACCAAGCCGATCAAGAAGGCGAAGCTGCTGGAGGCGATCGAGCGGTATGCGGGCGGCGAGGCTTCCTGAGCCCTACCGATCGCGCCGATAGGGCGGTACCCGGCAGAACGCGCCGCCAGCCATCGCCTGTAGGAGCGGCCCCAAGGCCGCGATGGCGCCCTTTCCGCCAACCTCCGCAAGCCACGGAAGGTCTGGCACTTCGCACTATCGCGG
>NZ_BAAHXB010000112.1:0-17435 GCF_054657215.1 Endothiovibrio diazotrophicus | reverse complement strand
TCCACCCGAAAACGCCGCACGGTATCCTGTAGCCCCTCCGCCAGGCTCTCCAGGTGTTCCACGGAGCGTTCGGTCGCGGTGGCGCGCTCGCTGTTCTCGGAGGCCATCGCGGCGATCGAGTCCACGTGGATGGCGAGATCGCGGCTCGCCCCCCGTTGCGCCTCACCGGCCTCGGCGATTTCGTCCAGGTCACCCACCAGCGTCTCCACCGAACCGGTGGCATCGTTCAGTTCGGTGGTCACCGCGTTCATCGTCTCACGACTGGAAGCCAGATGCCGGAGTCCGTTGTCGATCGACTCCTCCACCTGCTTGGACTGGCGGGTCAGCTCCCGGGTGACGTCGTCGATCTGATTGGCCGACTGAGCCGATTTTTCGGCCAGGGTACGTACCTCGTCGGCGACCACTGCGAACCCCCGCCCCTGCTCGCCGGCGCGCGCCGCCTCGATGGCCGCATTCAGCGCCAGCATGTTGGTCTGCTCGGCGATATCCCGCACCTGCCCGGTCATCTCGGTGATGGAGCTGGTGTTCTGGATGAACGCCCCCACCGAGGTGGCGATCTGCCCCACCGCCTGCTCCACCCGATCGACCTGATCGGCCAGCTGGTTGATGTTGTAGTTGCTTTCGCGAGTCTTCCCGAGACTGTCGTGGGCCAGCTTCTGCACCTGATCGATGTTGTCCGCCACCGACTCCATCCGTTCGGTGATTCCTTCCACCGAACGGGAGGAGGTGATGGAGATCTCCTGCTGCAGGGCAGAGCGTTCGGCCACCTCATGGGTCGTGGCCAGCACCGACTTGGAAGCTTCTGCAACCTGATCGGCGGAGTCGCGTACATGGAGGATCAGGTCGCAGAACTTGTCCATCACCTGATTGAAGACCCCGGCCGACTGGGCGATCTCGTCGTTTCCACGCACCCTCAGGCGGCGAGTGAGATCCCCCTCCCCTTCGGCGATGACCCGCAGCCCTTCGGTCAACTCGTTCAACGGACGGGTGATGTAATGGGTGGTCCCCCAGTAGACGACCAGCAACACCAGCAACGAGAAACCGCCGGTGGCCAGGGCGACCTTCATGCGGAACTCGGCCACCGAGTCGTGTACCTTGTCGAGGGAGAACATCATGCTCACCGCACCGAGGACCGTACCCTCGGTGACGGTGTGGCACATCAGGCAGTTCTTGCCGAGATAGTTGGTGGAGGCGATCGCCGGTATCACCACCCTCAAAGCGGGCTTCCCTTCGAAATCGATCACCTTGGAAAAGGCCCCTCCGCTACGCAGCACCTCCCGTTCGATCTCGTCCTGCGGTTTCTCCTCTTCCGTCCCCGGACCGAAGAATTTGCTCACCGCCTCCCCGCGCACCATGCGCAGGTAGTGAATGTTGTTGGATTCCTTGATCTGATCGAGAAACAGCGCCCGCTGCCCCATGTTGCCGGTGAACATCATTCCGGTGAGCCCGGCCATGGTCATCTGATGGACGCTGACGGAGAAGTCCTGGGCCTGGAGGATGGCGGTGCGCTCCTGCTCCTCGGAGGCCCACATGATGGTCCCGACGGCGGAGACGACCAGAAGGATCAGAAGGGCGGTGACGAAGCGGACACCGATCTTGAAATCGTAGATGTGATCGAACATAGCGTTCCAACACTCCCCAAAGAGGGCATGCCGATCAGCAAGAAGCGGTGGATCCACCATGGATTCCGCTCGCCGGCCCCCTCGCCATCGATGCCATCAACCGTCACCGTAGCGAACGGATCGACCGGGAAATCACCGCCGCGTCACCGCCATACTTGATATTTTTTAGCCGAATCAGACTGGATTGGATAAACTTTACCAAAGTGTAACACAAGCTGTTATCCCCCCCATCAAGAATGCCGCACCGAAGGCCCCGGTGGAGCCGGACTTCCATGAGCCAACTTTTCGTCAGCGATGGCCGCCAGATCGTCGGCCAGCGGGAGAACCAGGAGGACGCCTTTCTCATCGTCCCCCTCGAAGGAAACGAGGAGCGGGCC
The DNA here is from genome assembly GCF_054657215.1 of Endothiovibrio diazotrophicus. Lineage (NCBI taxonomy): Bacteria > Pseudomonadati > Pseudomonadota > Gammaproteobacteria > Chromatiales > Thioalkalispiraceae > Endothiovibrio > Endothiovibrio diazotrophicus. The sequence goes on along the minus strand of NZ_BAAHXB010000112.1, from coordinate 15,436 downwards.
GAGCGGGTTCTGGTCATTCTCGCCGACGGCATGGGTGGACATGCCGCCGGACAGGTCGCCAGCGAAATCGTGGTCAACCGGTTCCGCGACTTCTTCACCCAACCCGGCCTCCTCGGCCCCCCGTCGCAACTCCTCGGCGAGGCCCTCGACTTTGCCAACCGGGCGGTGGGCGAGTCGGCCGCGTCCAACCCCGCCTACCACGGCATGGGGTGTACGGTGGTCGCGGTGCTATGCGAAAACCAGCGGGCATGGTGGGTGAGCGTCGGAGACAGCCACCTCTACCTGCTGCGCGACAACCGGGTCAGCAAACTCAACGCCGACCACAGCTATGGTGGCTATCTGGACACGCTTGAGGCGAAGGGCGAAAACCCGGCCAACGCGCAAAACCTGCCGCGCAACATGCTGATGAGCGCCGTAGTGGGCGAGCGCATCCCGATGGTCGATCTGCCGAGCGAGCCGTTGCCGCTGAAGACCCGCGACCGACTGGTGCTGGCCAGCGATGGGCTGGACACCATCGCCCGCGAGGAGCTGGCCCTGCGCTTCGACGCCGGCATTCCACCGGGGGCGTTCGCCCAACGGCTGGTGGAGACCGTCGAGCAGGCCGGCAAGCCCCGCCAGGACAACACCACGGTTGCGGTCATCGAGGTCCGGGGAGCAGCGACGGTCCAACGCAACGCGAACGGGACGACCGTACCCACCCCCCCGGCCAATGAGCGAAGACGACTGCCGTTGCTGGCCGGAGGACTGGTCCTGCTCGCCGTTGCCGCGGGAGGCAGCTACTATTTCATCGCAAAATCCACACCGCCCCCGCCGCCCACCGCGGAAGCCGCGGTTGCCACCGGCGACCCACTATCCCCCCAACCGACCCGGGAGGCCCGGAAGCCGCTCGTCGAGGCCGAGCTGCGTGCGCCGCTGCCCAAGGAAATCAGAGAATTCAGGGATACTCTGAGAGACGGCGCAGAGGGACCCGAGATGGTCGAAATCGTTGCCGGCCACTTCGTAATGGGCCGCCCGCAGGACCCGCGCGCCAAGGACGAATACCCCCCTCACTCCGTCACCGTCCCCGGCTTCGCCATGGGCCGCTATGAATTGACGGTGGCCGAATACCGCCGCTTCGCCGAAGCGACCGACCGCGCCGTCAACGAGATCTGGGACAGCGACCCACAAAACACCCCGATCACCGGCATCAGCTGGGGGGACGCCCTCGCCTACACCGACTGGCTCAGCGAACAGACGGGACATCACTACCGGCTGCCGAGTGAGGCGGAGTGGGAATATGCCGCCGGCGCGGCCACCACCACGCACTACTGGTGGGGATACCGCGCCGAGAAGGGTTTCGCCCGCTGCTTCGACTGCGGCGAGCAGCTGGGCCCAGTCAGCCCGCTGCCCATCGGCAGCTTCCAACCCAACCCGTACGGCGTCTATGACACCTCCGGAAACGTCGCCGAATGGGTCCGCGACTGCTACCACCCCAACTACAACAACGCCCCCCGCGACGGCTCCGCCTGGGAGGAGGAGGGCTGCGATCAACGCATCGCCCGCGGCGGCTCCTACGCCAACGCCTCCTCCGCCCTACGGACCGCAGCCCGCGCCCACTTCAGCCCGGACACCACCCTGGAAGACATCGGTTTCCGCGTCGCCCGCGATTTCCCTTAGGGCTTGCGAAAGAATAACTTCCTGTTTTGGGGCGTCGAGATGCCCGTCCGGCAAGGCGCGCAAAGGGGCGCATACTCGTTGTATGCAACCCTTTGCGCAACGCCGAAGACGGGCCGCGAGACCAGCGAGTTGGGGATAACCTATTTTTTCCGCGCCCCTCAAGCCCTTCGCCCACGCGCCGCTAAACTGATTGATAGCGGCAAAACGCGGTTCACCCCATGGCCTACGACATCTCCCTGACCGGCATTCGAGCCCAGATGGCACGGCTGGAGGTCGCCTCCAACAACATCGCCAATGTCGAAACGCCGGGCTACTCCTTCTATCGCGCCCTGCTGGCCACCCAACGCGGCACCGGCGGGGTCCAGGTGGCCGACATCGAACAGCCCCGCCCCGCCAGCACACCCGAAGCGCCGGCGGACGTGGAGCTGCCCGCCGAACTGGTGGAGGCGGTTGCCGCCCAACGCGCCTTCGAGGCCAATGTCCGCATGATCGAAGTCCAGGGCACCGCCCAGGACTTCTTCCTCAACCGCTTGCGACCGATGTAACCTCCCACCGATGCACGAAGAGCCCCACGTGCGGGCGACACCCACGCCGCCACTGCGGGTCGGCATCATCGGCCTGGGGCGCGTTGCCTGGGAGTTGGAGCTGGACCCGTTGCGGGGCAAACCGTGCAGCCATATCGGCGCCTGGCAATCGCTGCCCGAAACCCAACTGGTCGCCGGCTGCGACGACGAAGAAGAGCGGCGCAGCGCTTTCGCCGAGCACTACCCTGGAATCCGCCTCTACACCGACTATCAAGAGATGCTGGAACGGGAGCGGATCGATCTGTTGAGCGTCTGCGCCTATGCCACCGAGCGGTGCGAGATGGTCCAGGCCGCCGCCGGGGCCGGGGTCCGCGGAATTTGGTGCGAGAAGGCGATGGCCGCGTCACTGAAAGAGGCGGACGCCATGGCCGCCGCGCTAAACGCCCACGACACGGCCCTCATCGTGTCGTTCATGCGCCGCTGGGAACCTCGCTACGACAAGGTCAGACAGCTACTCGAAGGAGGAGCCATCGGCGCCCTCGAATCGATCAACGTCCACTTTTCGGGAAACATGCTGCACACCGGTACCCACGCCTTCGACGTCCTGCACGACTGGTGTGGTGAGGTGGCGACGGTGCAGGCGTGGCTCGACAGTGACGACGCACACAACGGGCAGAGCGGCTACCGCTTCGGCAGCAGGGAGATGGTCGAGGACTTCGGCGGGTTGGCCCTGCTGCGCTTTCGCAACGGCATCGACGCGGTCATCCACGGCCACAGCAAAGGCTATTTCCGTTTCGAATTCGAGCTGCTCGGCAGCTACGGCATGATCCGCATCGGCAACAGCCAATCCGAGCTATGGACCACGGCGGAGTCCCAGCGCTACAGCGACTTCGCGGAATTGGAACCAACCCCATTTCCCACCCCCGCACCGCGAAACCCCTGGGCCGCCGCGGCCGCCGATCTGGTGAACGCGACCCTTCATAGGAAAAGGCCTCGCTGCGGCGTCGACGAAGGCCGCCATGCGCTCGCCGTCGCCCTGGCGATGCACCACAGCCACCACCACGGCAACAGGCCGGTGCGCTTGGATGAGACGCCCGCCGAGCTCTACGTCCCCAGCCGCTGAAACGAAAAAGGGCCGCCTCTGCGACCCCTGTTGGAACGGCAGTCCTGCCGCCTCAGCCCACACGATCCCCCAGCAGGTTGAGGGCGAACTGCGGCACCGCATTGGCCTGTCCCATCATGGCGACACCGGCGCGCTGCAGGATCATCAAACGGGTCTGCTCGGCAGTAGTCTGCGCGTAGTCGGCATCGGTGATCCGGCTATTCGACGCGGAGAGGTTCATCGCCACGTTGGAGAGGTTGCTCATGGAGGACTCGAAGCGGTTCTGAACCGCCCCGTAATCGGCACGCATGGAACTCACCCGATCGAGCATCCGGTCGATCATCGAGATGGCGCTCTGCGCCCCCCCCTGGGTGGAGATGTTCAGGTTGCCGCCCAAGGCGCTGCCGATTCCGTTGCCGGTGGTCCCGGCAAGGTTGGCGGTATTCACCTGAATGGTATCCACCCCACTCGTCCCGCCGGCCCCCACCTGGATATCGACCGAACCGCTGGTCGCCAGCACCTTCTGGCCATTGAATTCGGTGGCATCGATCACCCGGCCGATTTCGGCCTGGAGTGCCGCCACCTCCTTCTGCATCGAGGCGCGATCGGAGGCGGAGTAGGTGCCGTTGGAGGACTGCACCGCCAAGTCCCGCATCCGTTGGAGTTTCTCGGTCACCCCACCCAGGGCGCCCTCGCCCACCTGCGCCATCGAGATCCCGTCGTTGGCGTTGCGGAAGGCCTGATTGAGACCGCCGATCTGCGCGGAGAATAGCGTGCTGATCGCCAGCCCGGCGGCGTCGTCCTTCGCGCTGTTGATCCGCAGCCCCGACGAAAGCTGCTGCAACACCCCCTGCAATCCCTGCTGGGTCTTGTTCAGGTTGTGCTGGCCATTCAGGCTCGACACATTGGTATTGATGGCAAGGGACATGGTCTCCGCTCCCTGTCGGCTGATATCACCAGCACAAACGGCTTGATTCGATGCCCCAATCGTAGCCGAGAACCCGAAATCCCGCACTAAAGAAATCAAGAGAGCTGCCGAGCGGCGCAGCTGACCCGACCAGCGGGGGATCCTCCAAACGAAAAAGGGCCACGCCGAGGCGTGGCCCTTTCGGTGATTTTGGTCGGGGCGAGAGGATTTGAACCTCCGACCACCTGCACCCCATGCAGGTGCGCTACCAGGCTGCGCTACGCCCCGAAATGTTTCCGTCAGATCGACGAGGGCCGGAATAATACCACAGACTCATCCATTTACAACCCTGGCGCCGAGGAAAAGTGGGATTTTTCGCCTTTCATCGAGCCCTAACGAAAAAAGCGGGAAAACCGAACGGTAACTTCCCGCTTCCCGGGCCATCCCGAACATCGCCCCTCACCGCTTGAGGATTTGCAACAACTCTTCCAGCTCACCCCGCAACTGACGTACGATCTGGGTGCTCTGAGTAAGGTCGTCCTTCGCCTCGTCCCCCGAAAGGCGCTGGCGAGCACCACCAATGGTAAAGCCCTGATCGTAGAGCAGGCTGCGAATCTGACGGATCATCAGCACATCCTGGCGCTGATAATAACGGCGATTGCCGCGCCGCTTGACCGGCTTGAGCTGAGGAAACTCCTGCTCCCAATAGCGGAGCACATGAGGCTTCACCTGGCAAAGCTCGCTCACCTCTCCGATGGTGAAATAGCGTTTCCCCGGGATCGCCGGCAGCTCGATCTCACTGTTCGCTTCCAGCATAGGCCTCCACCCGTGCCTTCAGTTTCTGCCCAGGACGAAACGTCACCACGCGCCGGGCGGTGATCGGGATCTCCTCGCCGGTCTTCGGGTTGCGGCCGGGGCGCTGATTCTTCTCACGAAGATCAAAATTGCCAAACCCGGAGAGTTTTACCTGTCGACCCGATTCCAGCGAGGTCCGAATCTCTTCGAAGAACATCTCGACCAACTCCTTGGCCTCACGCTTGTTCAAGCCCAGTTCCTCAAATAGACGCTCAGCCATCGTGGCCTTGGTCAACGTCATAGTTCTAATCTCTCAGACTAGCGCCGAATTTTTCTTCTAAAACGGCCACCACGGCACGGGTGACCCCCTCCACGTCATCGTCCGTTAGTGTGCGGGAAGAATCCTGTAAAATCAAACCTAAAGCTAGGCTTTTTCGTCCCGATTCTACCCCCTTGCCCTGATAGACATCGAACAGCACCAGGGATTCGAGCAGCGGACCCGCCGCATCGAGCACCGCGGCACGGATCTCGCCGGCCGCGGTCGCCTCATCCACCACCACCGCCAAGTCCCGGCGAATGGCCGGAAACTTGGATAGCGGACGGAATTCGGGCACCCCCCCTTCGACGACATACTTTAACGAAATTTCAAATAGATAGCACCGCCCCGGGAGATCAATCCGCTGCTCCAGCGAAGGGTGGAGCGCCCCCACCCAACCGACCGCCTCATCACCACACAGGACGCGTGCGGACTGCCCGGGATGAAGTGCCGGATGGTTCTCCGGGACGAACCGAAAGCGCTCCCCTCCCCCGCCAAGACTCAACAGCACCTCCACGTCCCCCTTTGCGTCGAAGAAATCCACCGTTCGCGAGGGGAGCCCCCACTGCTCCGGTTCGACGCCTCCACAGAGCACACCAGACAGATATTTTTCCTGAATAATTTCATCGCCTTGCTTAACAAAGCTCAAACCTGTCTCAAATAGGCGGACCCGCTCCTGTTGGCGCGCCACATTGTATTGCAACGCCTTTACCAGACCTGGCCAGAGGGTAGTGCGCATCACCGACAGATCACTGGAGATGGGATTGGCCAACCGCACCCCCTCTCCCTGCGGGTCGAGCAATGCCTGAATCTCCGGGTCGACGAAGCTATAGGTGATCGCCTCCTGGTAGCCACGATCCACCAGCACCGCACGCAGGCGTGCCAGCCCGGTCTCCCCTTCGGCGAGCGGAAGGATTCGCTGCGCACCCTCCGGATAGTGCGCGGGGATATTGTTGTAGCCGTGGATCCGCCCCAGCTCTTCGATCAGATCGGCCTCGATGGTGATATCGAAGCGGAAGCTGGGAGGCACCACCCGCCATCCGCCATCGACCGCCTCCACCGTCATCCCCGCCCGCTCCAGAATCTCAACGACCCGATCGTCCTCCAGGACGATGCCGAGGAGACGGCGGATCCGCTCGCGACGCAGAACCACCGGCGCCTTGGCAGGCAGATGCACCTCGGAACAGACCTCCACCAACGGCCCGGCCTCACCGCCGGCGATCGCCAGCAGCAACCCGGTGGCGCGCTCCGCCGCGCGGCGCTGCAACTGCGGATCGACACCGCGCTCGAAGCGGTAGGAAGAGTCGGTGGCCAACCCGTAACGGCGTGCGCGGCCGGCGATCACTTCCGGAGCAAAGAAGGCGCTCTCCAGGAAGATGGTATCGGTGTCGTCCGCCACCCCGCTCGCCTCTCCACCCATGATGCCGGCAAGCGCCAGCACCTTGGCCTCGTCGGCGATCACCAGGGTCTCCTCGTCCAGCTCGATCTCCTTGCCATCGAGCAGGGTGAGGTGCTCACCGGCGACAGCGCGACGAACACGGATTCCACCATCGAGGCGACGCAGGTCGAAGGCGTGCATCGGCTGCCCCAACTCGAGCAACACGTAGTTGGTCACGTCCACCAGCAGGCCAAGGGAGCGGATACCGCCACGACGCAGCCGCTCGACCATCCACGGCGGGGTTTGCGCCATCGGATCGAGGCCGCGAACCACCCGCCCCACATAACGGGGGCAATCGGCGGGGACCTCCACCGCCACCGGAAAGGAGTCATCGATGGCCGCCCCGATTTCGGGAATCGAAGGCGCGACAACCGGACAGCTGTTCAGCACCCCCACCTCGCGAGCGATGCCGGCCATGCCGAGGCAGTCGCCCCGATTGGGCGTCAGATCCACCTCGATGATCGTGTCGTCGAGATCGAAGTGATCGCGGACATCGCGCCCCACCTCGGCGTCCTCGGCGAGAGGCAGCAGGCCATCGGCCGACTCCGCCATGCCGATCTCCACCGCCGAGCAGAGCATGCCGTGGGAGGGAACACCGCGCAGCTTGGATTTCTTGATCTTGAAGTCGCCGGGCAACACCGCGCCGACCAGCGCGGTGGGGGCCTTCATCCCGACGTGGACATTGGCTGCGCCGCAAACGATCTGCAGCGGCTCCCCCTCCCCCACATCGACCTTGCAGACATTGAGCTTGTCGGCGTCCGGGTGTTTCTCGACGGCGAGCACATGCCCCACCACCACCTTGGAAAAGGCGGCCGCGGCCGGCTCCACCGAATCCACCTCGAGCCCCGCCATGGTCAACTGCTCGGCCAGCTCCTCGCTGGAGACCTGCGGGTCGACCCACTCACGCAGCCACTTTTCACTGAACTTCATACTATTTCACCGTGGATGTTCAACGCAGAGGACGCGGAGAACGCAGAGTTCGCAAAGAAAGACGAACCAGACATTCCCTACCCCACCCCCTCGCAATATCGTCAATTCGGGCAGAAGAGGCGCAGCCGAGAAAACTCCGCGTTCTCCGCGTCTCTGCGTCCTCTGCGTTCCAGTGCCGCCGTTTAACGAAACTGCCTGAGGAAGCGCAGGTCGTTGTCGAAGAAGAGGCGCAGGTCGTTGACCCCGTAGCGCAGCATCGCCATCCGCTCCACGCCGAGACCGAAGGCAAACCCGGTGTACTGCTCATTGTCGATACCGGCGTATTCGAACACCTTGGGGTGAACCATGCCGCAGCCAAGGATCTCGATCCAGCCACTCCCCTTGCATACCCGACACCCGTCGCCGCCACAGATCACACACTGGATATCCGCCTCGGCAGAGGGCTCGGTGAAGGGGAAATAGGAGGGACGAAAACGCACCGCCAGGTCCCGCTCGAAGAAGCTGCGCAGAAAGTCGTGCAGCACCCCCTTCAGCTCGGCAAAACTGACGTTGTGATCCACCAGCAACCCCTCCACCTGATGAAACATCGGGGTATGGGTGACATCGGAATCGCAACGGTAGACCCGCCCGGGGGCGATCAGCTTGAGCGGCGGCCCGCGATGCTCCATCACCCGGATCTGCACCGGCGAGGTGTGGGTACGCAGCAGGGTATGGGGATCGAAGTAGAAGGTGTCGTGCATCGCCCGCGCCGGATGGCTGGCGGGGATGTTGAGGGCCTCGAAGTTGTGGTAGTCGTCCTCGATCTCCGGCCCCTCGGCCACCTCGTAGCCCATCGAGCGGAACAGCCCCTCGATGCGCTCCAGGGTGCGGGTCACCGGATGGAGCCCGCCGCCCTGTTGGCCGCGCCCGGGCAGGGAGACGTCCACGCGCTCGGCAGCCAGACGTGCGCTCAACGCCGCTTCGGCCAGCACCCCGTGACGCGCCTCGATCGCCTCCTGCAGCGCCTTGATCGCATCGGTCACCGCCTTGCCGGCGGCCGGCCGCTCCTCCGGCGGGAGCTTGCCCAGCCCCTTGCGCAACTCGGCCAGCGAGCCCTTCTTGCCCAGATACGCCACCCGCACCTGGTCGAGGGCCGGAAGATCCCCGGCGTCGGCCACCGCCCGCTCCGCCGCCTGCACCATGTCCGCTAGTTCTTTCACAACCACAACTCTCAGCTGATGGGGAACGGGAACCGCATCCCAGCCCTCAGAAACAAATAGGGGAAAGGACCGAAGACCTTTCCCCTATTTGCGTCTCCGCCCTCCCCACAAGCGGGAGGGCACCTATCGTCGATCTACGCAGCGAGGGCGGCCTTGGCCTTGTCGGCCACGGCGGCAAAGCCCTGCTTGTCGAAGATGGCGATATCGGAGAGCACCTTGCGATCGATCTCGATTCCGGCCTTCTTCAAACCGCCGATCAGGCGGCTGTAGGAGATACCGCACTCGCGCGCGCCGGCGTTGATGCGGGCGATCCACAGGGCACGGAACTGGCGTTTGCGCTGACGACGGTCGCGATAGGCGTACTGGCCGGCCTTGATCACCGCCTGCTTGGCGACGCGGAAGACGTTCTTGCGACGACCGTAATAACCCTTCGCCTTGGCGAGGATCTTCTTGTGACGGGCACGGGCCTGGACACCACGTTTCACTCGAGCCATTGATCCAATCCCCCCTTAATCGCAGAGCATACGGGTCGCCATGCGCACGTCGGCCTTGGCAACCATGGAGGGAGAGCGCAGGTGGCGTTTCCGCTTGGTGCTCTTCTTGGTGAGGATGTGGCGGCGGTGGCTCTGACCGCGCTTGATGCCACCGGCGGTCTTCTTGAACCGCTTCGCGGCACCGCGATTGGACTTCATCTTCGGCATGACAAAATGCTCCGAACAGGGTCGTTAATGACAAAGCAGAGAGTGTCGGGCAGTCCGCCGAGACGGGGCGCCCGTGCTTTCGGTACTCGCTACTTCTTCTTTTTCGGCGCGATCACCATCACCATCTGACGGCCTTCCATCTTCGGCCGCTGCTCGACGGTGCCCAGCTCTTCCAGGTCGGTCTCGACCCGCTGGAGGAGCTGGAGGCCCAGCTCCTGGTGCGCCATTTCCCGGCCGCGAAAGCGCAAGGTGATCTTGGTCTTGTCGCCGGCTTCGAGAAAACGAGAGAGGTTACGCAGTTTGACCTGGTAATCCCCGATGTCCGTACCCGGACGAAACTTGACCTCCTTGATCTGCATCTGCTTCTGTTTCTTCTTCGCAGAGTGCAGCCGCTTGTTGTGCTCGAACTTGTACTTGCCGAAATCCATGATCCGGCAGACCGGCGGCACCGCGGTCGGAGAAACCTCGACGAGGTCCAAACCGGACTCGTCGGCCTGCTGAAGCGCCTGTTCCAGGGAAACGACCCCCGCCTGTTCACCTTCGGCGTCGATCAATCGCACCTCGCGGGAGGTGATCTGGTCGTTTCGGCGCACATCTTTTACAGCAGCGATAATTCTAATCCTCCAAACAAGTACGACCGTGGCACGCAGACTCCCCGGCAAGTTTGGCAGCCAATTCCTCTACGGGGAAGCTGCCGAGATCCTTACCGCCCTGCGTACGCACGGCCACTAGGCCGGATTCCATCTCGCGATCGCCAACGACGAGGAGATAGGGAACCCGTTGAATCGTGTGCTCGCGGATTTTAAAGCCGATCTTTTCGTTTCTCAAGTCCGAAATGACCCGCAAGCCGTTCTTTTTCAAGGTCGCTTCCACCTGCTTCACGTAGTCCGCCTGGGCGTCGGTGATATTCAGCACCGCCGCCTGCACCGGCGCCAGCCAGAGCGGGAACTTGCCCTCGTGGTGCTCGATCAGGATACCGATGAAACGCTCGAGCGAACCGAGAATGGCGCGATGGAGCATCACCGGCACCTGCTTGGTGCCGTCTTCGGCCACGTATTCCGCATCCAGCCGCCCCGGCATGGAGAAGTCCACCTGGATGGTACCGCACTGCCAAACCCGGTTGAGGCAGTCGCGCAGGGAGAACTCGATCTTCGGCCCGTAGAACGCCCCCTCGCCCGGCTGCAGCTCCCACGCCAGCCCCTTGGCATTGAGCGCCTCCTCCAGCGCCTGCTCCGCCTTGTCCCACACCTCATCGGAACCGACCCGGTCCTCCGGGCGGGTGGAGAGCTTGATCTCCACCTCGGTGAAGCCGAAGTCGGCGTAGACGCTGTAGAGCAGATCGATGAAGGCGGAGACCTCCGACTGGATCTGCCCCTCGGTACAGAAGATATGGGCATCGTCCTGGGTGAAGCCGCGCACCCGCATCAGACCGTGCAGGGTGCCGGAAGGCTCGTTGCGCAGGCAGGAGCCAAACTCGGCCATGCGCAGCGGCAGGTCGCGGTAGCTCTTCAGCCCCTGGTTGTAGATCTGGATGTGACAGGGGCAGTTCATCGGCTTGATCGCGTAGTCGCGATTCTCCGCCTGGGTGGTGAACATGTCGGACTGGAACTTGGCCCAGTGCCCCGAGCGCTCCCACAGGGAACGATCGGCCATCGGCGGAGTGCGCACCTCCTGGTAGCCGTTGGCACGCAGCACGCTACGCACGTACTGCTCCACCTGCTGGTAGACGATCCACCCCTTGTCGTGCCAGAAGACCAGGCCCGGCGCCTCCGGCTGGGTGTGGAACAGGTCCATCGCCTTGCCGATCTTGCGGTGGTCGCGCTTCTCCGCCTCGGCCAGCCGGTTGAGATAGGCCTTCAGCGCCTTCTTGTCGGTCCAGGCGGTACCGTAAATGCGCTGCAGCATCTCGTTTTTCGAATCGCCGCGCCAGTAGGCTCCGGCCACCTTCATCAGCTTGAACGCCTTCAGCCGGCCGATGGAGGGGACGTGGGGGCCGCGGCAGAGGTCGATGAAATCGCCCTGCCGGTAGAGCGAAATGTTCTCGCCGGCCGGGATGTCGCCGATGATCTCCGCCTTGTACTTCTCGCCCATACCGGAGAAGAAGGCGATCGCCTCGTCACGACCCATCAGCGAGCGTTCCACCGGAAAATCCTGCTTGACCAGCTCGGCCATCTTCTGCTCGATCGCCTCCAGGTCTTCCGGCGTGAAGGGGCGCTCGAAAGAGAAGTCGTAGTAGAAGCCGTCCTCGATCACCGGGCCGATGGTCACCTGGGCGGCGGGAAAGAGGCTTTTCACCGCCTGGGCCAACAGGTGGGCGGTGGAGTGGCGGATCACCTCCAACCCCTCCTCGTCACGCTCGGTAATGATCGCCAGCGTCGCATCCGCCGCCATCGCGTGGGAGGTATCCACCAGCTTGCCATCGACCTTGCCCGCCAGCGCGGCCTTGGCCAGACCGGGACCGATGGCGGCGGCCACGTCGTGGACCGTCACCGGAGCGTCGAACTCTCTCTTCGTGCCGTCGGGCAGCGTGATAACCGGCATGGAACCCCTACCTTGATGATCGCAACGGAAAAGGCACTGCCCCACGCGTTCGTAGCGGCGGGGCAGTGCCTTGAAATGGTTGGGGAATTCTAACCAAGTTCACCGATGATAGAAAGGGCGGTTGCGCCGCCGCCTCCCCCGATGCACGGAAGAGTCACCCGGTGGCGCGGGCGATATCCTCCTGCACCTGCTGGTGAACCTGGCCTTCATCGCTCACCATGGCCAGGAAGGCGTCCAGCAGCCCCGGCTCGAACTGCCCCGACTCCCGTTCCGACGAGAGGATGGCGATCGCCTTCTCCCGCGGCATCCCCTTGCGGTAGACCCGATCGCCGGTCATCGCATCCCAGGTATCGGCGATCGCCACGATCCGCGCCATCAGCGGGATCGCCTCCCCCGCCAGCCCGTCGGGGTAACCCTTGCCGTCCCACCGCTCGTGGTGCCAGGCGGCGATCTCGGCGTGCTCCTTGAAGCGTTTCAGCGGGCGCATGATGGCCGCGGTGTAGACCGGATGCTTCTGCATCTCCTCGTATTCCGCATCGCTCAACGCGCTTGGTTTGTTGAGGATCGCATCGGGGATGCCGATCTTGCCCAGGTCGTGCATCAGCGCCCCGCGCTTGAGGACCGCCACCTGCTCCTCCGCCATCCCGATGTGCTGCGCCAGCTTCACCGCGTACTTGGCGACCCGCGCCGAATGGCCTGCGGTATAGCTGTCCTTCGCCTCCAGCGCCTTGGCCAGGGACTGCATCATCTGCAGATAGGCCTGCTCCTGCTCGCGCATCAGCTGCTGCAGCCGTTCCGCCATGTGATTGACCGCCCCGCCGAGCCGCCCCAGTTCGTCGTGATGGAGCCGCCCCGTGACCCGCGCGTCCAACTCACCGTCGGCGATCCGCGCGGTCACCCCCTCGATGCGGTTGATCGGTCCGATCAGACCACGATGGACCGTCCACCCGATCAGCAGCACGGTGATCAGCGTGATGGCGCCAATCAGGACCATCGCCTCCCCTTCGTACTTGTCGTCATGGCCACGGATGATCCCGCGGGTCTCCGCCAGACCGATCTCCATCTCGATCCCCACCGTGCCGATCCCCGGCAACTTCGCCGGCAGGATCACGTCCACCTTCTCCAGCATCGCCCCGGTGGCCGGATCGCGGTAGCGCTCCACCTCGTCGCCCAGATAGACCTCGCCCCTCTCGAGGGTGTCCCGTTTGTAGGAGTCCACGTCCTTGGTCTTGATCGATGGATCGGAGGAGTTGGCCACCATCTCGCCGTCGAGGGAGAAGATGTAGAGGGAGAGGATGGAGAAATCGAGCAACTCCTCCCGGTGAGAGGCCCGCTGCTCCACCAGTTCCTGGAGCGCAGCTCGACTGGAGGGGTCGGGCAACCGGGTGATCTCGTGTTCCACCCCGCTCAACACCGCCAGCGCCTGTTTTTTCGCCGCCTCCAACAGGGCCCCCTCGATCACATCCTCCGACAGGAGGACCTGCAACCAGGCCCCGAACAGGGAGACGACGAGGATCAGGCCGACGATGCGTGCAGTCAGGCCGAGGCGGAAGAGGGAGTGGATCATGGAAGAGACGCCGGTTGTCGAACGTAGGGGCCAATGATAACCCGAGCAGGATGAAACCGAGCTGAATGGCGGCCGGCGCTCAACCCACGGGGGATGGAAACGCCCCTTCGACCCACCGATCGACGCGCCGGTTCCGCAGGCCGGCACCGAAACCACCGGAAGAACGAAAGCCCCTCCTATTCGGGATCACTTCACGGCCCGCTCGTCCCGCTGCGGATCAACCGGGCTCGGTTCCACCGCCGGTTAGGGACCCTGCGGGGGACCATCCGCCGACACGGACGGCCCCTTTTTCAGGAAGGTGCGGGCGAACCACTTGCGCGCTGGCTCGTCGACCCTCCGCTCCAGCAGCGACGCCAGCGGCGCCAGCAGGATCAGGAAGATCCAACCCGAGTAGGGGGCGAAGGTGGCGGCATAGCCGTCGGTGGCGATCAGCACCAGCTGGCCGAGGGGCTCATGCAGGACGTAGACCGGGTAGCTCGCGCTGCCGAGAAAGAGCATCGTCCGCGTCACCTTCGAGTCCAGATCGATGGTGGTCGAGGCGGCCAGCACCACGCAGGCGGGGAAGACGAACCAGATCGCGAGGGTGTCGATCAGCGGATCGAGGCCGCCCATTTCGGGGATCAGGAACACCCCGCAGATCAACGCGATCGCCAACCACGGCCGCGGGCGGATGTTCCACCGGCCCATCTGCGCGTGGAGGAAGATGCCGAAGAAGATGCCGTAGGAGGCGCGCACCAGGCCGGCGAAGAAGCCCCGCGGCGCGTAGATGAAGCCGTAGTCCATGTTCCCCTGATAGACCGCGGCGGCGGCGAGCAGCAGACCGCAGACGACGATCACCGAGAGCAGCACCTTGCGGGTGAGCCAGCGGCGGGTCGCCGCGTAGAGGAAGTTGGCGAGCAGCTCGTAGAAGAGCGACCAATAGGGGCCGTTGATCGGAAAGAGCAGCCCCTCCGGGATCGCCACCCCTGGCAGGATCAGCAGGGAGAGCGCGATGAGGGTCATCGCCTCCGGCGTGGCCATGGGCGTCCCCTGTTCCGCGAGTCCGTAGAGGTAGAGGGGAATGGCGAAGCAGAGCGAGATGAAATAGACGGGATAGAGACGGACCAGACGCACCAGGACGAAGCCTTTGAACGAGAGGGTGCCCTCCGCCATCTTCCGCCCGTAGGCGTTGGCGATGACGAAGCCGCTGAGGATGAAGAAGATATCCACCGCAAGATAGGTGCGATAGACGACGAACTCCCACAGGTCGGTGGTGTGGCGCATGACCACGAACAGGGCCGCCACGCCGCGGATGCCGTCGAGGTACGCGTATCGATGTGCTTTTGTTGCCACGTTTCTACTCTGCAAGCGGGGGATCAGGCGGGAGCGCAAAGCCGGGACTTCAGTAAAAAATACATAAAATCCAAGCGTTTACACAGAAGTATCCCAGCCCCTTCAAGCCCCGTCAAGGTAATCGATCACGTGGAAGCCCAACCGACTCGGCAGAATCGCGGAAACCTGCCGGGATATGGGGAGGCGGGAAAAACGCCGGTGGTTTCCACTTCGTCCCCTGCGGAGAGTGGCGTCGTAGGTCGCCCCTACTGGGGCGACGCGAACGGGGGCACCGTCGTTTGGTCTCGATCCGGCCTTTCCGGGCGGGAGGGCCGCGATGGTCGGGACGCGTGGTGCGACATCAAGCCCCGCTGCTTCCATTCACGTCGCGGCGGTAGCCGCGACCTACGACCTGTCGTGGAAGAATTGCCGGAGAAGGTTTTTCGGCA